>JAUXWC010000094.1 GCA_030685025.1 Rhodoferax sp. | reverse complement strand
CACTACGTAGCGATCTTCACCGACATCAGCCAGAAGAAATCCGACGAGGAGCGCATCAAGTGGATGGCGCACTTTGATCCGCTCACCGGCTTGCCAAACCGCGCCTTGCTGACGGATCGCTTCTCGCATGCCCTGAGCATGTCGCAGCGCACCTTCGAGCCGTTGGCGCTGATGTTTGTGGACCTTGACCACTTCAAGAACATCAATGACTCGCTGGGCCATCGCGTGGGCGACGAAATGCTGATTGGCTTGGCCCGGCGCATGCGCCAACAGGTGCGCGAGCAGGATACGGTGGCCCGCATGGGCGGTGACGAATTCGTGCTGGTGCTGCCGGGCACCGACGCCAACGGCGCGGCCCACCTGGCCCGCAAGTTACTCGACTCGGTGGCCAAGCCCCTCATGGTGGGTGAGCAGGAACTGGTGGTGACGCCGTCGATTGGCATCGCCATTTACCCCGAGGACGGCACGGACTTCGAGTCCCTGGCGCAACATGCGGACGCCGCGATGTACCGCGCCAAGCAGGACGGACGCAACGCCTACCGCTTCTTTGCGCCGGAAATGCAAACGCTGTCGACACGCACGCTGTTGCTCGAAGGCGCCTTGCGCCGCGCGCTGGAGCGCGGGCAACTGAGCCTGCACTACCAGCCGCAGTTCGACGTGCGCGACGGGCGCATCATCGGGGTGGAGGCGCTGCTGCGCTGGAATCACCCGGAACTGGGCGCGGTGTCGCCGGCCGAGTTCATTCCGGTGGCCGAAAAATCCGGCCTGATACTGCCCATCGGCGAGTGGGTGTTGCGCACTGCCATCGAACAGCTTTCACGCTGGATCGAGGGCGGCTTGGAGCCGGTCATGATGGCCGTCAATCTATCGGCGGTGCAGTTCCGTCACCCCAATCTGCCGGCCAAGGTGAGCGAGTTCCTGGCCGATGCCGGCCTGGCGCCCCAGCATCTGGAGCTGGAGTTGACCGAAGGCGTTGCCAGTGGCGACCCCTTGAGCGCGATTGCCATCATGGACGATTTGCATGAACGCGGCGTGCGCATGTCGATTGACGACTTCGGCACCGGCTATTCGTCTCTGAGCTATCTCAAGCGGTTTCCGGTCTACAAGCTCAAGATTGACCAGTCCTTCGTGCGGGACATCACGGTCGATTCGGAAGACAAGGCCATCGTCAGCGCCATCATCAGCATGGCGCGCAGCCTGGGTCTGCAAACCATCGCCGAGGGCGTCGAGACGGCCGAGCAACTGGCTTTTCTGCGGGTGCAGGGTTGCGATGAAGTTCAGGGCTACCACTGCAGCCGACCGCTACCCGCCTTGGAATGCGAGCGCTTCATGCGCGCCCGGGGGTCGGTCGAGACGGTATCCTGAACCGGCGCGCGCCGTGCCCTGCGCCATCTGTTGTCAAAGCCGTTCTCGCAGTCGGCACGGTCCCGATAGAGTGGCGCAGCGCGTCCTCGCTGATGACTTTCTCCATCCCCAGAGTCTGCGGTCTCACCGCGTCGCCGCGCAGACCGGTGATGTGGGCGTAGCGCTTGTGCCCTGCCAGTGTCGCCAGGACATGCAAGGGTTCCTGACCGAGAGTGGAGTCCGATTCTATTCAGCGTGCGTCATCGTCGAAGCGGACCGTATTGCGTCCGGCCGCTTTCGCTTGGTACATGGCCGTATCCGCGGCCCTGAAAACATCATCCTGCCCGAGCACGCCTGGTCCGAACAAGGCCACGCCGATACTGGCCGAGCAGTGGTGTTCAACCAGTTGGGCGAGCCCGGCCGGGTCCACCTGGTTCAGACGGTAAGGCTCGGCCAGCGCGGAGCGGATCTTCTCGGCAATCGTGGCCGCCTGGTCGCGCGACTCGGCTCGCCCGCCGCTCAAGTCGCCTAGCAGCACCACGAACTCGTCGCCGCCAAAGCGCGCCACCGTATCGGTCTGGCGCACGGCGCCAGCCAAGCGCCTGGACACCTCGATCAACAGCAGGTCGCCATAGGCGTGGCCGAGCGTGTCGTTGAGCAACTTGAACCGGTCCAGATCGAGGACCATCAGCGCACCAAAAGACACACCACGGCCAGTGGCCACCAGTGCCTGGTTCAAGCGGTCGCCCAGCAAACGGCGATTGGGTAATTGGGTGAGCGGATCGTAGAACGCCAACTGGCGAATTTGATCCTCCAACTGCTTGCGTTTGGTGATGTCCCGATTGATTCCGTGAAACCCGGTGATGGCACCACTGGCGTCACGCTCGGGCGTGGAAAACACCTCCACCCACAGCACCCGGTCGTCCTTGCAACGATGTTGCGCTTCGAAAGTAATCAGGCCAGTTAGAACGCCTTGCAACTCGCTCTCGCGGCGCTCGCTCATCTTCTCCATGATGACGGCCACGCCGTCTTCGGTGAACATCTCGAATACATGGTGGCCCAGCACCTCGTCGGCCCGGTAGCCGCGCATTCTCTCGTCGGCCGGGCTGATGTAGACGAAGCGGTTGTCGTGATCGGTCCGCCAGATCACATCGCTCACGTCTTCGGTCAGCAGCCGGTAGTGCGCCTCGCCGTCGCGCAGGCTGGTAATCGCCGCATTCCTTTCAATGGCGATGCCGGCCAATCGGGCGGTCTGCGCCATCAGTTCCAGATCCGAAGGCGTTGGTGCGCGTGCAGCACGGTGGTAGATGGCGAAAGTCCCCAGCACGCGGCCCGACGCGGAACAAATCGGCTGCGACCAGCATGCTCCCAGACCAGCGCGGCGCGCCAGTTCCCGTTGGCCGGCCCAAGTCGGATCGCCATCCAAATCTTGCGCCACCACGCGCTGCCCGGTAGCGGCTGCCGCTGCACAACAGGACACCGGCGCACCGATTTCAATCAATTCGGTAGCCTCGTTGTAGAAGTCGGGCAGGCTTGGTGCAAACGGTTTGGTGAGGGTGCGCCCTTCGCCGTCGCTTAAGCGAATGCTGCACCACATCCGGGCGTGAATACGCTCCACGCCTCGCACCAGGGCACTCAAAATGGTGGACAGCGCATCCCCTTTGGCCAGCAACTCCAGCACTTCACTGCGCAACTGCTCGTACTGCTGCGCGTGTTTGCGCTCGGTGATGTCCATGTAGCTGGTCACAAAGCCGCCACTGGGGATCGGCATGCCCCGCACCTCCAGCCACTGCCCGTTTGGGCGCTGGCGCTCCATGCAATGCGCCTGAACATTGGTGGTTCGCTCAACAATGGTTTTCACCTGCTGCTCAGGGTCGCCAGGCCCGTATTCGCCGCGTTCAGCGTTGAAACGAGCCAGGTCTTGCAGATGCGCCCAACCCTTGGCAAACAGTTCGGGCGGGAAGTCCAGCAAGGCCATGAACTGGTCGTTGTGGGCGCTCAAGCGCAGATCGGTGTCACACAGGGAGATGGCGCCTGGGAAGTTGTCGATGATGGTCTTCATCACATCCCGTTGGCGCGCCAGCGAATCCGCGCCGGGCGTCGGGTCCTGAACATCGAGTTGATTCTTTTCCATGCTCTCGTGACGGATAGTCGGCTTCAATCGCCTGCCAACAAGTATCGCATCTTTGATGTGCCTTTCATGCCCCCTTGTCTGATCGATTCGGGCATTGTGGGTATCCACAATTTCTTCTTCAAGTTGATGGGCCTGTCGGTTGACGGGATTCCCGAGGGGCCGACCACACCCGACCTGGAGTGGGCGACCTGGATCGTTTACAGCGCCATACCGCTGGGCACCAGCTTGATGTGCTTTCGCTTTCTTCAAGTGATGGTCGGTTTCCTGAAGACCGGCGAACTGCCGCACCACGACCACGGCCATGTGGAAGGCTTGGACCAAGAAGTCCCTCCCGTTGACGTGAATCCCTACTCCATGAATGACAACTTGCATCCGACGGACGTGTCCAACCGCGATGGGGGTTCCAAATGAACGCCGCCATCATCTTCATCCTGCTGCTGGTGCTGATGCTCACCGGCATGCCGATCTCAATCTCGCTGGGCCTGACGGTTCTGACGTTTCTGTTTGGCTTCACCAATGTGCCGCTTGAATCGGTGGCGCTCAAGCTGTTTACTGGTATCGAGAAGTTCGAAATCATGGCGATTCCGTTCTTCATCCTGGCTGGCAATTTCCTGACGCATGGTGGCGTGGCGCGGCGCATGATCAACTTTGCCTCCAGCATGGTCGGGCATTGGTATGGTGGCCTGGGTCTGGCCGGCGTGCTGGCCTGTGCGCTGTTCGCGGCGGTGTTCGTCTACAAGGACATGCGTCTGAAGGACGTGCCCCGTGTGTTGTTGAACTCGGCCAACATGTCGGCGATGTTTCTGTACATCATCACCAATGCGGTGCTGTTCAGCTTCATCATGACCAACGAGAACATCCCGCAGGCGCTGGCCGACTGGATGCTGGGTCACGGCCTGGGCATGATCACCTTCCTGCTGGCGGTCAACGTGATCTTGCTGCTGGCGGGCAACTTCATGGAGCCGTCCTCCATCGTGCTGATCTTCGCGCCGATCCTGTTTCCCGTGGCCATGAAGTTGGGCATTGATCCCGTGCATTTTGGCATCATCATGGTGGTGAACATGGAGGTCGGCATGTGCCACCCACCGGTGGGGCTGAACCTGTACGTGGCCTCCGGCATCACCAAGATGGGCATTACCGAGTTGACCGTCGCGGTCTGGCCGTGGCTGCTGGCTATGCTGGGCTTCCTGATGGTGGTGACCTACTGGCCTGGCCTGTCGCTGTGGTTCCCGCGCATGTTGGGGATGATGTAGTCGAGCATTGGCTCCAATGCAGCAAGCAAAACGCCGGGCATGTCCCGGCGTTTGACGTTTCGAAGCAGGCCAGCAGCGTTGGCCCTACCGCAGGGCTACTTCTTGGGTGCCTGCGCCACGCACCTTTCGCGCAGCGGAGCGACCTTGTCGTAGGCCGCTTGGAGTTCCTTGGTCATCTTGCCGTACTGGTTTTCCGACTTGGACTTGGTCAGGATCACCTGGTACTCGGCAAAGGTCAGGGGAGCGGGCAGATCCTTCTGGACGCAATCACAGAAGGTCTGGTCGCCAAAGACCTTCAGACACTGCAGCTTGCTCGGCACGGCCATGCGGTCTGCCAGCGTGGTGGCGGCGGCTTTCTGGGTGGCCTCCATTTGCTCGATCTGGGGCAAGGTCTGGGCTTGAGCAGGCCAGGTCAGCAGGGCGGCCAGCGCCGACAGGACCAAGCCAGCGGTGGCGGCTTTTTTGAGTGGGGAGAGTGGGTTTTGCATGACCCGATTGTGCCACCGGGCCTGGTCGCTGCCCAAAACGGGCAGGGGCCTTGACCTTCAGAATGAGGTTGACGAGCCTTGACCCCGGCACTGGCTTCACAGTTAGGGCTGCTTGGTTCCCCACCTGACCCGGTTGGCCGCGCTTCCATGCGGGGAGGCCCGTCACCGGTGATTGTAGGCGAGCCGCGGCCCGGGTTCCGGCCCGCCGCTGGCTCAGCGCAACTGCAGCGCGTCGTCGCCGTATTCGATGCCCAGCGGCTCGATGATCAGGCGCTTGGGCCCGGCCTCGACGCGGCCGGCCACCACCGCGCCAATGCCTTGCTCGCGCGCCACCTCGGCGGTGCGCTCGGCGTCTGCGGCGGCGACGAAGAGGGCAAAACCGACCCCCATGTTGAGCGTGCCGTAGGCCTCGAAGTCGTCCAGCTGGGCTTGCTGCTGGATGAACTTCAGCACCGGCGGCACCGGCGGCACGGCGTCGATGCGGTAGGTGTGCGCTGACGGGTGGCGCAGCAGCTTGCGCCAGCCGTGGCCGGTGATGTTGGCGGCGTAATGCGGCGTGATGCCGGCGCGGTGCAAGGCCTCGGTGACGGGCGAATACAGCACCGTGGGCGCGAGCAGAGCCTCGCCATAAGTCTGCTGGGCGTCGGGCAGGTGGGTCATGTACCCCTCGGGCAGGCGCTCGACCAGCTTGCGCGCCAGGCTCAGGCCGTTGGCGTGGATGCC
>JAUXWC010000054.1 GCA_030685025.1 Rhodoferax sp. | reverse complement strand
TCACACACCGCGTAGAGCCGCTGCAGGCCAAAGTGCTCCTCGTGCGCGGCGATCTGCATGATCGAGTCACCCGAGGTGTAGGCAATCGGCTTGCCGGTGGCAAGGTGTTCGTCACCCAGGCGCATGATGATCTCGGTGCCCGATGCATGGCAGTTGCCCAGAAAACCCGCCACGCCGGTGCGTGCCTGCAAGGCATCCAACAAGGAGGCCGGAAAGGACGGCAGGGTAGGCGGGAAGTAGCCCCATTCAAAATCGACCGGCGCGCCGGCGATCTCCCAGTGCCCGCTTTGGGTGTCCTTGCCAGTCGAGCGCTCGCGGGCAGCACCGTACACGCCTGTAAATCCATCGCGCTGCCTGAAGCCCGCCGGCCAATCCCCACTGGCGCTGGCCGCCGCCGCACCCAGACCCAGCCGCTCCAGATTGGGCAGTTGCAGCGGTGTACCCTGCTCGGCCGCCCACGCCGCAATGTGTCCCAGGGTGTTGGCGCCGATATCCCCAAAACGCGCCGCATCGGGCGTGGCGCCCAGGCCCAGGGAATCCAGCAACAGAATGAAGGCTCGCGACATGCCCGGGATTATGCGGGCGTGCCTGGCGTGGCGGCAAAGCGCGGCAGGAAGGCCAGTATCAGGCCCACCAAGTCCTTGGCGCCAATGGCCGCGTACTTGAGGGTTTGCTCATGCGACAGCGCCACCGGACTCAGACCCTCGGCGAGATTGGTGATGACCGACACCCCGACCACCTTGAGGCCGCAATGGCGCGCCGATACCACCTCTGGCACCACCGACATGCCCACCGTGTCGGCACCGATGCGGGCCATCATGCGGATTTCGGCCGGGGTTTCGAAGTTGGGGCCCGGACAGGCGATGAACACGCCCTCATGCAGGGTAATGCCACTGGCGAGCGCCGTGCCGCGCAACAGCCCGCGCAGGTCGCTGTCGTAGGCGTTGGCCATGCTGAAGAAACGTGGCCCAAAACGTTCGTCATTGGGCCCCACCATCGGGGTGCCAGGCAACAGGTTGATGTGGTCACTGATCGCCACCAGACTGCCCGCATCCACCTCGGGGCGCAGCGAGCCGGCCGCGTTGGTGACGAACAGCAGCTCGCAACCCAGCAGCTTGAGGGTGCGCACGGCGCTGGTCATCACCCCCATGCCATAACCTTCATAGAAGTGCGCGCGGCCTTTCATGCACGCCACCGGCACGCCGGCCAGCGTGCCCAGCACCAGTTCGCCCGCGTGGCCATGCACGGTGGAAACCGGAAAACCGGCCAGCTCATCAAAGCGGATCACCGTCGCATCGGTCATCTGCTCGGCCAGCACCCCCAGACCGGAGCCCAGGATCAGCGCCAGCCTCGGTACAAAACCCGGCTTCCTGGCCCGCACGGTGTCGGCCGCTTCGAATGCAGAATTGCTTGTCATGGCGGTCCTTTCTTTTGACGTTTCCCAAATGCATGACTTCAGAACCCGTCATTGCGAGCGTAGCGCGGCAATCCACCGTGGCGTGCCGAAGTCATGGATTGCCGCGCTGCGCTCGCAATGACAGTCCTCCCCGGTCATCGGGAGGCTAGAGGACTGTCCCGCAAAGTTTCAAATTGAATGAAGGCGTAATGTAAACCGTCACGCCACCGCGCACCGGCGCAGGTCCAACGCTGTGCTAAATTGGACTGATCGAAACATCGGCGAACCGAGCCGACATCAATCCATCACGCGAATGAACCCCACGCCAGTTACCAGTCAACCCAGCCCCTTGCTGGCCCAGGAAGTCATCCGCCGCAAACGCGACGGCCTTGCCCTGCAGGGCGACCACATACAGGCCTTTGTCGCCGGCTTGGTGGACGGCAGTTGGAGTGAAGGCCAAGCCGCCGCCATGGCCATGGCCATGTTTCTGCGCGGCATGAGTGATGCCGAAACGATTGACCTGACGCAGGCCATGACACGCTCCGGCACCGTGATGCAATGGGCCAGCGCCAACCTGGGCGGGCCGATTCTGGACAAACATTCCACGGGCGGCGTGGGCGACAAGGTCAGCCTAATGCTGGCGCCCATCGTGGCAGCCTGCGGCGGCTTCGTGCCGATGATTTCAGGCCGTGGCCTGGGCCACACTGGCGGCACGCTCGACAAGTTCGACAGCATCCCAGGCTACCAGACCGCGCCGGACATCACGCGCCTGCGCCAGGCCCTGCGGTCGGCAGGTTGCGCCATCATCGGCCAGACCGCCGAGTTGGCGCCGGCCGATCGCCGCCTGTATGCCATTCGCGATGTCACCGCCACCGTTGAGTCGGTTGCGCTGATCACCGCGAGCATCCTGTCCAAGAAACTGGCCGCCGGGCTGCAAGGTCTGGTGATGGACGTGAAGACCGGCAACGGCGCTTTTGCCGCATCACACGACATGGCGCTGCAACTCGCGCAGTCATTGGTGAAGGTGGCCAATGGCGCCGGACTGCCGACCCGCGCCTGGATCACCGACATGAATCAGGTTCTGGGCGATGCCTGCGGCAACGCCGTGGAGGTAAGTGAGGCGGTGGCCTTTCTGCAAGGCGCGCGGCGCGAGCCGCGGCTGCTGGAAGTCACCCGCACGCTGAGTGCCGAACTGCTGCTGATCGGCGGCCTGGCCAGCGACGCGGCGCAGGCCTTGCAGCGCGTGGATGCGGCCCTTGACAGCGGCGCGGCCCTGGAACGTTTTGCCCGCATGGTGGCGGCGCTGGGAGGACCGAGCGACTTTGCCGAACGCGCCGCGCACTACCTGCCCAGCGCCCCGGCGCAAACACCGGTACTCGCTGTGCGCGACGGCTGGATCAGCGCCATGGCGACTCGCGACATCGGGCTGCTGGTGGTGGAGCTCGGTGGCGGCCGGCGCCAGGCCAGCGACCAAGTGGACCCCCGCGTCGGCTTCACCCAGATGGCCCAGCTTGGACAAAAGGTGCAAGCCGGCCAGTTGTTGGCGCTGGTGCACGCGGCCGATCCGGCCGCCGCACAGATGGCCAGCCAGCGTTTGCTCGGGCTGATCACCATCACCGACAGCGCGCCCGCTGCAAGGCCAGCACTGCTTGCGCGTCTGGAGGCCTGAGGTGGCGGACGTCGGGCGCTGGCTTTACCCCAAGCCCGGCGCGAACACTGACACGACGACCGACCCGGCCCACCGCCAGCCCTTTGTGTTCGACGACGGCAAAACCAAATCGCTGTTCTTCTCGCTCGACCAGTTGCAGAGCCGCATGAACAAGGATCGGCCCGAGGTGCTCGAAGTCGATTACACCAAGACCATGATGGCCTTCTTGTTGCTGACGCGCGCGCCGCGTCGGCTGGCCATGATTGGCCTGGGTGGCGGCTCGCTGGTTCGGTTTTGTCAACGCCACTTGCCGCACAGCCGCATGGTGGTGGCGGAGATCAACCCAAGCGTGATCGCCTTGCGCGATGAATTCTTGATCCCGCCCGACAGCGAGCGCCTCACGGTGCTGCTGACCGACGGCGCCGATTTTGTGCGCAGCCACGGGGGTTCGCTGGACGTCTTGCTGGTGGACGGCTTCGACCACGATGGCCAATCCTCACAACTGAGCTCGCAGGTGTTTTACGACGACTGCCATCGCGCCCTTGACGCCAAAGGCGTGTTGGTTGTCAACCTGCACCACGACCACCCCGAGCATGCGGTGTACATGTCGCGCATCCAGCAGAGCTTTGGCGCAGGTGTGTTTGAATTGGCCTCCGAAGAGAAGAGCAACAGCGTGGTGTTTGCCTGCAAGTCGCCCGACGTGAGCCTGGAGCAGTTCCGCGAGCGCGCCTCACTGGACGAGTTCAGCGACGAACTACGCCAGCAGCTCAAGGCCGAGTTCGATCGACTGGCTTGGCTGATTCAGAAGACGCGCTAGCCGAATTGCTTGACGACCAATCAGCATTCCAGTTGCTGCATTCGATCAAGAGGCGCGGGGACCAGTACCCGAACAGCCATTGCACGCTTGAGACAGAACTACATGTTTATACAAGTTGACACATCCTTCAGAGATGTTTATTCTTGTATAAACATTGAAGCAAAGGGTTTTTCATGACTACAGCGGTAACAGTGGATCAGACAATCCAGGCATGGGGCAATGGCCTCGGTGTGCGTATCACCGCGCCCATAGCCAAGGCAGCTCACTTCGCGCGGGGGCTGCCCGTGAAGGTGGAGGTGGTGGATGGTGGCATTTTCATTCGCGTGGCGGGCAAGCCACGGCTCACGCTCGCACAGAAACTGCGGGCGTTCGATCCGGCTGTCCACGCCGGCGAGGTGATGGCCACCGGGCGCGTGGGTGCCGAGGTGTTTTGATGGCAACGCCCGGCAAGTTGTGGGTGCCTGACCGCCGCGACATGATATGGATTGATTTCAATCCCCAAGTGGGCGCTGAAATGAAAGATGAGCACCCCATGCTGGTCTTGTCGCCCAAGGCCTTCAACGAGCGAACCAGTCTGGTGATTGGCCTGCCCATGACCCATTCGCCATCCAACGACACGAATCCGTTTGCGGTGAAGTTTCAGACACCCAAAGGCGAGATTTGTTATGTCTTGGCGCACCAGCCAAAGTCCTTTGCCTGGCGCAGCCGGGGTGCGCGTCCTCACGCATGGAAACAGGTACCGCCTGCGGTGTTCGAGGCGGCGTGTGAAGGGTTGAACGGCATTATTTCGATTGGCACCTGATCACCCGCATCAGGGCGCTGCTTGGGGATACTGCGTAGGGCAGCCCCCTTCAATCGTCAACCGGCAGCCCCACATAGTTCTCCGCCACCACGCTGCGCGCGGCATCCGAATGCACCAGGTAATCCAGCTCGGCCGCTTGCAACTTGGCGTCAATCGCGCCCTGCCCCGGGAAATGGTGCGTCAGCGAGGTGAACCACCACGAGAAGCGCTCGGCCTTCCAGACGCGGCGCAGGCAGGCCTCAGAGTAGTGGCGGATGCCGGCGTTGCTTTTTTCGAGGTAATAGTCGATGAATGCGCGCGACAAATAGTGCACGTCGGACGCGGCCAAGTTCAAGCCCTTGGCGCCGGTCGGCGGCACGATGTGGGCCGCGTCGCCGGCCAGAAAGAGTTGGCCAAAACGCATCGGCTCGGCGACGAAGCTGCGCAAGGGCGCAATGCTCTTCTCGATCGACGGACCGGTGATCAGCGCCTCGGCAGTGGCGGGGTCCAGGCGCGCGCGCAGCTCATCCCAAAACGCGTCATCACTCCACTGCTCAACCTTGTCCTGCAGCGAACACTGCACGTAATAACGCGAGCGGGTGTTGGAGCGCATGGAGCACAAGGCAAAGCCACGTGCATGGTTGGTATAGATCAGCTCATGCGCCACCGGCGGCGTCTCCGACAGAACACCCAGCCAGCCAAAGGGATAGACCTTTTCGTACACCGACAGCGCCGCCTGCGGCACGCTGGCTCGGCTAACACCGTGGAATCCGTCGCAACCGGCGATGAAGTCGCAACGCAGCACATGTTGCTGTCCGTCGTGGGTGTAGGACACGCTGGGCGTGGCACTGTCGAAGTCGTGCAGCGCTACATCGTGCGCCTGGTAGATCGTGGACAGCGACGCCGCGGCACGTGCGCCCATCAGGTCGCGGGTCAGCTCGGTCTGCCCATAGATCGTCACGTCCTTGCCGCCGGTCGACTGGTGCAGGTCGATGCGATGTCGGGCTCCGCCAAAGCACAGCTCGATGCCGGTATGGACCAGGCCCTCACGGTGCATGCGTTGGCCCACGCCAGCGGCATCGAGCAGGTCCACCGTGATCGGCTCCAGCACGCCGGCACGGATGCGGTTGAGCACGTAGGCGCCGTCCTGGCGCTCCAGAATCACATTGGCAATGCCGGCGCGGTGCAGCAGTTGACCGAGCAACAAGCCGGCGGGGCCGGCGCCAATGATGGCGACCTGGGTGCGATGTTCGGCCATGGCGCTGCTCAGTCTTGGGCCGCGAGCTGTTGCTCCAACTGGTGCAACACACGGTAACAAGGCAACACGCGGGCCACGCTGGCGTTGGGCTCGCGGCCTTCGCGGATGGCGGCAAAGAACTCGCGGTCCTGCAGCTCGATGCCGTTCATGCTGACCGCCACCTGGCTGACGTCGATCTTCTCGTCCTTGCCATTGAACAGGTCGTCGTAGCGGGCGATGTAGGTCGCACTGTCGCCGATGTAGCGAAAGAAAGTGCCCAGCGGGCCGTCGTTGTTGAAGCTCAGCGACAGCGTGCAGAGGGCGCCGTTGGCGGCCTTGAGCGCAATGCTCATGTCCATGGCGATGCCCAGCGTCGGATGGATTGGCCCCTGCAGCGCATGCGCCTGCATGATCGGGCTGTTGCACTGCCAGGCGAACAGATCGACGGTGTGCGCGGCGTGGTGCCACAACAAGTGGTCGGTCCAACTGCGCGGCTGGCCCAGTGCATTGGTGTTGGTACGGCGGAAGAAATAGGTCTGCACGTCCATCTGATGAATGGCGAAGGCACCCGCCTCGATGTGCTGGCGCACGTACTGGTGGCTGGGGTTAAAGCGCCGGGTATGGCCGCACATCGCCACCAGGCCGGTCTGTTGCTGCATGGCTACCACCGCCTCGGCGCCGGCCAAGTTGTCAGCCAGGGGGATCTCCACCTGCACATGTTTGCCGGCCTTCAGACAAGCCAGCGTCTGGTCGGCGTGCATTTGCGTGGGCGTGCACAGGATCACGGCATCCACCTCCGGCATGGCCAGGCTGTCGGCCAAGTCGGTCGTCACGTGTTGGATGCCGTACTTGGCGGCGACTTCGCGCGTCTTGTCCAACTCACGACCGATCAGCGACACCACTTCGACGCCGTCGATGTTGCGAATGCCGTCCAGGTGCTTGATGCCGAAGGCGCCGGCGCCGGCCAGGGCTACTTTGATGGTGCTACGCATGTCAACTGTTCTCCAGAATCAAATGGCCCACCGCCGTGTTGCTGGCGGGCACATGGTAGAAGCGGTGCCGCACGTTGGGTGGCTTGCCACCGGTGATGTCGGCCATGGCGCCGCGGGCGATCAACCACATCACCAGCTCGATGCCCTCACTGCCGGCCTCACGCACATAGTCAATGTGCGGAATGGCAGCGGCAGCGGCCGGGTCGGCAATCAGCTTGTCCAGAAACGCGTTGTCGAACGCCTTGTTGATGAGTCCGGCACGCGGCCCCTGCAACTGGTGGCTCATGCCGCCGGTGCCCCAGATCTGCACTTTCAGATCCTCGTCGAAACTTGCCACCGCCTTGGCAATGGCCTGCCCCAGCATGAAGCAACGCCGGCCACTGGGCACCGGGTACTGCACCACATTGACCGCGAACGGAATCACCGGGCACGGCCAGGCCCCCGTCACCGGATCCTGCTGGCCGCACATCAGCGACAAGGGCACGGTCAGGCCGTGGTCGACTTCCATCTTGTTGACTATGGTTAAGTCAAAGTCCTGCTGGATCACTGACTGCGCAATGTGCGCGGCCAGTTCGGGATGCCCCTGCACCACCGGTACCGGCCGGCGCCCAAAGCCTTCATCGGCCGGCGCGAAGGACGCCGCCGTGCCAATGGCAAAGGTCGGGATCATGTCCAGGCTGAAGGCGGTGGCGTGGTCGTTGTAGACCAGAAAGATCACATCGGGCCGGTTGTCCCGCAGCCACTGCTTGGAGAAGTCATAGCCCTGAAAAACCGGCTTCCAATACGGCTCATTGCTCTTGCCGTGGTCCAGCGCCGCGCCGATGGCGGGCACATGAGAGGTGTAGACGCTGGCAGTAATTCGGGCCATGCTCAAGCTCCCACCTTGGCAACCGTCTGGCCTTGCGGTTGATGCTGTGCCTGCGCATCCCCGTCCTCGCCGATATAGCGATTGCCTTCAACCGAGCGGCCGCCCTTGATCATCATGTCGCGGTACGCATCCTCACTCAGACCGGTCATGCTGCCGGCCATCTGCTGAAAGCTCAAGCCATGAGTGGCGCCAATCTTGGCCAGGAAGTAGATGTTGCCGCCCAGCGCCATGGCGCGGTTCAGGTCCATGTCCAGCACCGCCTGCTTTTGTTCCTCGCTCATCGGCCACTCGTCCAGATAGGCGCGTTGGTTGGCCTTGAAGCGCTCGCGGTTCTCGGCCTTCATCAGCGACATGCAAAACTGGTTGAGGTGGTAGCCCTTGCGGCTTTGTTCGGCGTCGAAGATAGTCGTGCCGGGAATGTCTTTATAGGGTTTGTCCAAGGCCATGGCTAGCTCCAATACAGGCGGTTGGGGTTGTCCACCAACAGTTTGCGCTGCAATTCCGCAGTGGGCGCGATGCGGGGAATCAAGTCCACCAGCAGACCGTCATCGGGCATGTGATCCTTCAGGTTGGGATGCGGCCAGTCGGTGCCCCACAACACGCGGTCCGGGAAGGCCTGCACGATGCGCCGGGCAAAGGGCAACACATCCTGGTAGGCATTTTGCTCCCCGTGCAAGGCCCAGGGGCCGGTGACGGAGAGCCGTTCGGGGCAACTGACCTTGCTCCACACATTGGGGTGCTCGCGCATCAGCTTCACGAACAGCTCGAACTCAGGGCCGTCAACGGGCTTGCGCACATCCGGGCGGCCCGTGTGATCCACCACCACGGTGGTCGGCAGCGCCGTGAAGAAGTCCCACAGCTCGGGCAGGTCCACCGCCTCGAAGTACACCACCACGTGCCAGCCCCATTTGGCAATGCGACCAGCGATCTCCATCAGCTCGTCCTTGGGCGTGAAGTCCACCAGGCGTTTGACGAAGTTGAAGCGCACGCCGCGCACGCCCGCCAGGTGCATGGCCTGCAGGTCCTCGTCGCTCACGTCGCGCCGCACCGTGGCCACCCCGCGCGCCCTACCCTCGCTGTGTTGCAGCGCATCGAGCATGGCCCGGTTGTCGCTGCCGTGGCAGGTGGCCTGCACGATGACGTTCTTCTCAAACCCCAGGTGGTCACGCAGGGCAAAGAGTTGCTGCTTGGATGCGTCGCACGGCGTGTACTTGCGCTCTGGCGCGTAGGGAAACTGGTCGCTGGGGCCAAACACATGGCAGTGGGCGTCCACGCTGCCGGGTGGGAGCTGAAAGCGAGGCTTGCTGGGGCCGGTGTACCAGTCCAGCCAGCCAGGCGTCTTGGTGAATTCCATGGGGTTCCTGATGATTGCTATCAATAACGTAGCTTCTTAGGCAATATCGACGATGGCCGGTGACCTATTTGTCAATAAGCCATAAGCCTGGGCGGTAAAGTGTTCTGTGTAGGTAAAGGAGGAGGCCGTAGGCCGGGGGACACGGAACAGAGCGCTTTGCCGTCCAGGCGCCCACACGGAGCGGAGCGTTGTGCCGCCCAGGCGCCTAGCCTTGCCGCCCAGGCGCTCAATCCACATAACGCAACCCGGCTTTCTCCAGGCCTTCCCGCATCTTGTAGTAATCAAGCCCCAGCACGCCCGAGGCAAAGATCGCGCGCTTGTCGCCCTCGTTGGCCTCGCGCGCGGCGGCTGCATCGGCCACCTGCTGCGCCAGCGCGGCCGGCACCACCACCACGCCGTCGATATCGGCAATCACCACGTCACCCGGGTTGACCTGCGCGCCGGCGCACACCACCGGCACGTTGACCGAGCCAAGCGTCGCCTTGATGGTGCCCTTGGCGTGGATGGCGCGGCTGAATACCGGGAAACCCATCTCGGTGAGGTCCTTCACGTCGCGCACACCGCCGTCGATCACCAGCCCACGCGCGCCACGCGCCTTGAAGGAAGTCGCCAGCAGGTCGCCAAAAAAGCCGTCCTCGTTGTCGGTGGTGCAGGCCGCTACCACCACGTCGCCGTCGCGGATCTGCTCGGCCGCGACGTGCAACATCCAGTTGTCGCCAGGCTGCAGCAGCACCGTCACCGCCGTGCCGCACAGGCGCGCCGCTGGGTAGATTGGTCGCAGATAGGGCTTCATCAGGCCGACGCGGCCCATGGCCTCGTGAATGATGGCGACACCAAAGGCCGACAGCGCCTCGACCGCTGCCCTGTCAGCACGCACGATGTTGCGCTTGACTATGCCGAGTTGGTTCATGGCTTGGCTCACGGTGTTCTCCTGGATCGGTTGCCGCACAAAGACTGTTTGGCCTTCAGCGCCGCGTCCAGGCGGGGGAATACACGCCGCGCATTGCCCTCGTAGATCTGGTAACGCTGTTGCGCGCTCAACTGCGTGGACGCCTCGATGTAGCGTTTGGTGTCGTCAAAATAGTGGCCGGTCTCGGGGTCGATGCCGCGCACCGCGCCAATCATCTCGCTGGCAAACAGGATGTTGTCCACCGGGATCACCTTGGTTAGCAGGTCGATGCCCGGTTGGTGGTAGACGCAGGTGTCAAAGAAGATGTTGTTCAGCAGGTGCTCCTGCAGCAGTGGCTTCTTCAGTTCCTGCGCCAGACCACGAAAGCGCCCCCAGTGGTAAGGCACGGCCCCGCCGCCGTGTGGAATGAGGAACCTTAGCGTGGGGAAGTCCTTGAACAGCTCACTGGTGAGGCACTGCATGAAGGCGGTGGTGTCGGCGTTCAGGTAATGCGCGCCGGTGGTGTGAAAGCAGGCGTTGCAACTGGTGCTGACGTGGATCATGGCCGGGATGTCGTGCTCCACCATCTTCTCGAAGATCGGGTACCAGTGCCGGTCCGACAGGGGCGGCGAAGTCCAATGCCCGCCACTCGGGTCCGGGTTCAGGTTGATGCCAACATTGCCGTACTGCCGCACGCACTTCTCCAGCTCGGGGATGCAGGTGGCCGGCTCGACGCCCGGGCTTTGCGGCAACATGGCCACCGGCACAAAGTGATTCGGGAACAACTGGCTGACGCGGTAACACAGCTCATTGCAGATAGCGGCCCAGGTGGCACTGGTGTTGAAGTCGCCAACGTGATGCGCCATGAAACTTGCGCGCGGGCTGAACAGGGTCAGGTCCGAGCCGCGCTCACGCATCAGCCGCAGTTGGTTGGTCTCGATCGATTCACGTAACTCGTCATCGCTGATCTTCAGCTCTGCCACCTTGGGGCCCAGCGCGGGCGTGCTGAGGTTGGCGATCTGGGCATTGCGCCAACTCTCCAGCGCCTTGGGCGCGGTGGTGTAGTGGCCGTGGCAGTCGATGATCAAGGGGTTTTGCAGGCTCATTCAAGGACCTTTCCAGATGGATGCCGGCACCATCACTTCGCCGCGCATCAGCAGGCGCGCGGTGCGCAGCAGGGCCGCGCGAATGACGCGTTGCGGGTTGACAGGGTCGCGCCCCAGCTCGACACTGAACTCGCCGGTGGGATGCTCCACCGAGACGGTGGTGGCGTTCAGGCTTGCATTGGCGGGCAACTGCACCAAGCCCTCGGTCACAGAACCGGACAATACACAGGCCGTAGCCACCGTCACCGCCGCCAACACCCCGATGGCGTCATGGCACACATGCGGAATGAAGCTGCGGGTGCAAAGACTGCCCCCGTCGCGCGGCGGCGCGATCAGCGTCATCTTGGGGTAGTTCTTGGCTGTAACGTCGCCCAGGCCCATCAGGTGCCCCGCCTGGATGCGCAGCGCCTCAATGCGTTGCTTCAAGACACTGTTGGCATCGAGCTCAGCCACCGACTCATACCCGGTGCAGCCGACATCGCTGGCGCGCAGCAGCACCAAAGGCATGCCGTTGTCGATGCAAGTCACCGATAGCGTGAAAGGCGCAAAGCCGTCGCCGGTCACGGTGAGCTGGTCGCACACGTTTGCGGTCGGCAGCAAGCCCGAACACACCGAGCCGGCGGTGTCCAAAAAGTTGATGGTGATCGGTGCCGAGGTGCCCGGTACACCGTCAATGCGCGCGTCGCCCACGTAGCCCACACGGCGGCCCTGCGGCGTCATCGGGGTCTGCACCGTCACGTCGCACTGCATGGCGGTGTTCTGGGTCAGCACTCGAACCGTGGTGCTGTCACCTGTCGGAAGCACCAGGCCGCGTTCAATGGCAAAGGGCACCACGGCGGCCAACAAGTTGCCGCAGTTGGGCGTGGTGTCCACCGTATTCCGGTCCGGCTGTACCTGGGCAAACAAAAAGTCCAGGTCCACACCCGGCGTCTGGCTTGGGCTGACGATGCCGACCTTGCTGGTCAACGGGTGGGCGCCACCCATGCCGTCGATCTGGCGCCGGTCCGGCGAGCCCACTACGGCCAGCAACACACGGTCGCGCGTGGCGGTGTCCACCGGCAAATCAGAGGCCAGGAAGAACGGCCCGCGCGAACTGCCACCACGCATGAACAGGGAAGGAATGGCCGTCTGCATGGCCGCGATTTTGGGCGCCGCATCGCACTGTGATAAGCCACAGGCGCCACTAGCAGCTATCGCGAATCGGCATAATGACTCGCACGCCATGCCCCAGCGTTGTGCATGCCCTTTCACCCCAAGCCGCCATGGACCTCAAGCAACTCGAATACTTTGTCCGCGTGGCCGAACTCGGCAGCTTCACCCGTGCCTCGATTGCCCTGGATGTCGCTCAGCCAGCGCTGAGCCGGCAAATCCGCCTGCTGGAAGTCGAACTTCGACAGAACCTGCTGACCCGCAACGGGCGTGGCGCCGTGCCAACCGAAGTCGGCAAGCTGTTGCTGGAGCATGGGCGTGGCATCTTGCACCAGGTGGCCTTGACGCTCGAAGAGCTCAGCGCGGCGCGCGGCGCGCTGGCCGGCCGGGTCTCGATCGGGCTGCCGCCCAGCCTCTCCAAACTGATCACCGTGCCCCTGGTCAAGGCTCTTCGCGAGCAGTTGCCCCAGGCCAACCTGACGCTGACCGAGGGCTTCTCGGTGCTGATGCACGAGGGTCTGCGAGTGGGCAACCTGGACCTGGCGGTGCTGTACAACCCCGACCAGTCCGGCGACATGGAGATGTGCACGCTGCATGACGACGAACTGGTGCTGATCTCCCCAGTGACCGCCAAGACGCGCAACGGCAAGACCCGCGCGGCCCCCATCAAGCTCGGTAGCGTAGCCGAACTTCCACTGATTCTGCCCAGCCGCCCCAACGCGTTTCGCCTCCTGATCGAGGGCGAGATGATGACCATCGGCAAACGCCCCAACGTGGTGCTGGAAGTCGACAGCCTGAACTCCATCCTTAGCCTGGTTAAGGAGGGCATGGGCCACGCCATCCTGCCCAGCTACACCTTGAGCACCTTCGAGAACGCCAGCGCATTCGGCGTGACCCCGATCAACTCGCCCTGTATCAAGAGCCGGCTGATGTTGGTCTGGTCGGCGCGCCGCCCCACCACCCTGACGCAGAAGCGCACCGCCGAAATTGTGACCGCAGTGGTGCGCCAGGCGATCGGGCGCTGAGCCGGGCTGCCGACGAGACGCGAGGCCTATGTCGGCGTGACGGCGGCGCATGAAAAGTCAGAGACGGCCATTGGACGGCGGCCCCGGGCCCAAAGTGGCCCACGAGGGCCAGTACAAGCCAGTCTCGATCCAAAAGTCCGGCACACTTCGAGGATGAACAGCCAACGTCGCGCAGTCCACGCTGACATCACCTCGCTGGCGGTGGATGCGATCATCAACGCGGTGAATGCCTAACTGCTTGGCGGCCGGGTAGCGCTCACGCGGAAGGTAGACCGGCGGCTTCAGTAGTCTGCTTTGGGCCGGGCTGTCAGGCTCAGCAAGAGGCCAAAACAGCCCGTCGCCAATCCAGCCGTGCCAACCAGAAGCAAGGTTCCAAGCTGAAAGCCGCCCAGAAAGTACTGGCCGGACAAGCGCGCGCCCAAGGCCACCAGGCAGAGCAACAAGCCCGCCAGGCCCGCCAGGCGGCCGAGCCACAACAACAAGTCATTCATCATCGTTTCCCCCATGTGGCGCACAGGAGCCACTGCGAGCCAGTCTAAATCGGTTTGGGCGTGCGGTACAGTCTCGTTCAACACACCGACACGAAAGTACCCATGAACCTTAGCGCTGTCGAAATCAAGGCGTTCCTGCCGGCCCGCGACTTCGAGTTGTCCAAGCAGTTCTACCTGGCCCTTGGCTCGAGCTGCCCTGGTCGTCCGACGATCTGGCCTATGTGCGCCACGGCAACACCAGCTTTTTGCTACAGGCCTTCAACCAGCCCGAGTTCATCAAGAACTATCAGATGCACCTGCTGGTCGAAAGCGTCGATGACTGGCACGCCCACCTTGTGGCAACGGGCATTGCCGAGCGTTTCAAAGTCAGCATCGGCGCGCCGCAAAACCAAGCCTGGGGCATGCGCGACTTCACCTTGTTTGACCCGAGCGGCGTGTTGTGGCGTATCGCGCAAAATATCCGAACTTGACCGACCCCAAGCCAAATGGAGTTCCGCCTCATCTACGAAGATCCCCTGCACGGGCAGGGCGCCAAGTCCTCGCACAAGTGGGAGATCCGGCGCGCCGTGGCCAAGTGGTGAGCTCCATCAACCATCAAGCGCCTCAACGATCCTCGCCGCGATTGGCCCGCCAGAAGCCTTCGAAGTCGAAGGACAGTTGCCGATGGTGCTTGATCGCGAGCAGGTAAACGGTCAGGCCGGGCTTGCGCGGGACACTCGTCGCGACGACGCAATAGAGCAGCAGGTAGTCACCAGAGAGGTACTCGCGCACTTCGGCATCGCCAAAGCGCTTGAGTAGCGTCTTCACGCGTTCGCAGACTTCAAGCGATTGAGCCGTGCGAGCAAAGAACTTGCGGCCAATTCTTGGATGCTGTTCCAGGTTGCCGATGACCGTGCCAGCCAGTTCGTCCAGCAGATGCGAGTAGGCTTGTGGCGCCTCGTGCTCGGCCCAGAAGGCCGAGATCTGTTCCAGATTGGCCTCGAAATTCGCGGTAAACCGGACCGCCGCCGACTTGGCAACCACGCGTCAGCGACGCTTGCCAACTGCGCCGGCTGGTCGCCGCGCAGCGCCTCGCTTCAAGTCGCCAAGCGCTTGGCGCGCGTCGCGTGTGCGACCGGCAGCCACGTCTGCGAGCCCTTTCTCAACCTCGTCAAAAAGCACCAGGTGGATGCGCTCGCGTTCGAGCAAGTGGTAGTAGTCCAGCCGCTTGGCGTCGATCAGCGCGACATAACTCTCGCCGTTCTTGGTGATGATCTTTTCGGCGCCGGCCTTGACCTGGTCGGCCAACTCCGAAAGCGTGGCCCGTGCCTGGGTCAGGGGGATCACGTCTGCGGCTGCGATGGTCATGAAGGC
>JAUXWC010000046.1 GCA_030685025.1 Rhodoferax sp. | reverse complement strand
GGCCAGCGCATTTGCCGTCAGCCCATGAGCCACCTGATGCGTGCTACTTGAGCGATTTGGCGAGCCCTCGCAGACGATCCTGCTGAGGCGAGTTCGCCGAGCGCGGGCCGGTAAGCTGTCGCGCCGCGCCGGATGAGCCTATTTCATGTTCCATCAGCATCAGCTTCTCACGCATCGCAAAGGCTGTCGCCGGCGCTGATTGACCCACACCGCGGGCGCCGGAGTTGGCGGTCTTGGTGCCTGCCATCGGGTAGCACGACGACAGCACCTCGGTTCGGTAGTAGAGGTAGTAGCAGCCGTCCACGGTTTGGCCGCCGGCGGACAGCGTAAACGTGTAGAAGCTGTCGAAGGTGGCCGAATCCGGGTGCCGCGAGAGCATGTAGTAGTAAGCGCCGTCATCGTCGTAGCCCACCAGGGTGGTGTCGTCGTACTGGTTGAGTCCCCATGCGTAGTACTTGCCGGGCGTGGTGGAGCTCTCGCGTGTTGTTTCGAGCGAGATGGTGTCGGTGTAGCTGTTGATGATGCGGTAAGTCAGCGCCCAGCTCCCCAATATCTTGTTCACCCGCATCAGGTTGGGTGGGTCGGCGGTGATCGGGGTGGCGACACCATAGTCCAGAAAGCGTTTGACGACAATCGACTGCCCATTGGGCATCGTCATGGTCGCGTTGCGGGTGTCGCTGAAGCTGATCGTGAGCGGCCCAACATTGGGGTTGGTCACCACGGGCGCCTTGAAGGGCTGCCCCATGGCTTGCCCATTGGCATAGGATATCCAGCGCCCCGAGTAATAGCTTGGCGTGAGCATGGTTGCGGTCGAGACGTACCAGACCGGTTGCCCCGCCTCGTCGTACATAAAGCCCGCCACGAACAGGTTGTTGCCCTGCACCTCTATCGCAAACCCGCGCCCTGGCTCGGCGTGGTTCCACCACCAGCCTGCCTCCGGCGCAAAACCAGTCTGGCTCAGGCTGGCGCTGCCGGGAACGATATCGAACCGGCGTATCGGCGTGGTCTGGCCATTCGGCCAGGTCAACGTGCCGCGCGAGGCGCCGGAGAACGCCAGCTTGACCGAGCCCATGCTCGCGCCGGGGGTTGCGGTTTTGAATGCGCCAGTCAGCGTTTGTCCGCCGGAGTAGGGGCTCATGCTGCCTTCGTAGTTGCTCGCGTCGGTCATGGTGCCGGTCGACACAAACCAGGTTGGCCGCCCAGTGGTTTCATACAGAAAACCGGCCATGAACAGGCTGCCGTTGCGGATCTCGATGGCATAGCCGCGCCCGCCTTCGAGCTCGTTCCACCACCAGCCCGACTGCGGCGCCGGCAGCGCGTCGCCAAGGCTGCCGGCGGCCACCGCCCTGACCGCGGACAGCGCATTCACAATGCCCACGCCGCAGGTGGCGGTGCTGCAGTTGCGTGTTGTACCCGTAGGGAAGCGGCTGGCCGAATAGGTCAACACCGACTGCACCTGGTCGGGCGTCAGATTGGGGTTGATCGACAGCATCAGCGCCGCCACGCCAGACACGGCGGGCGCGGCCATGCTGGTGCCCATGGCGAATCGAAGCGTGTTGTCGCGCAACGGGCCTTGGCTGCCGCCGTCGCCCAGTGACAGCACGGCGGCACCATCGTCGCCCCCTGGGCCAGAGATGGTCACGCCTGCGCCGTAGTTGCTGTAGGACGCCAAGGCGCCGGTGTTGCTGGTTGCGGCAACCGAGATCACGCCCAGGCAGTTGGCGGGCCGCGAATTGGATGCGAGCATGGACTCATTGCCGGACGACACCACCACGGTGGCGCCACGCGCGCGCGCCAGGTTGATGGCGTTCTGGTAGGTGAGGGTGCAGGCGCCTTCGCCGCCCAGGCTCAGGTTGATGACCTTGGCCGGGTAGGGGTTGGCGGGCACGCCTGGCACGCTGCCACCGGCGGCCCAAACGATCCCGTCTGCAATGTCACTGCTGTAGCCGCCGCCCTTGCCCAACACGCGCACCGGCAGGATGCGGGTGTTCCAGGCGATGCCCGCCACGCCAATGCCGTTGTTCCCGCTGGCGGCGATGATGCCCGCCGCGTGGGTGCCGTGCCAACTGCTGGGGGTTGCCGCCGTTTCGCCGTAGGTCTTGGCCTCCGAGGCCAGTATCCAGTCACCCGGATCACTGGCGTCCGAGTCGCGGCCATTGCCATCGTTCGCGGCCACGGCGTCTGAAATGAAGTCGTATCCGGGCAGCAGTCGCCCAGCCAGCTCCGCGTGTGGCAACACGCCCGTGTCCACCACCGCCACCACCACATTGACGCTGCCCCGCGTCATGTCCCATGCGCCCACTGCGTTGATGCCGCCGGCCACCTTTTCGGGCTCTGCCAGCGCCCACTGGCGGCTGAAATTGGGATCGTTCGGAATCATCGAGATCTTGGCTCTCGCATCGACTTCGGCGTAGGCCACGCCCGGCGTGGCATGCAGCCGCGCGGCCACGGCCTGGGCATCGGCCAAAGCCATGGCGTAGGGCAATTCCAGGACGTGAGCCCCCAACGCGCCGACCCGAACCGCCTTCAATTTGAGGTTGACGCGTTCCCCCATTCGCTGTGCCACTTCGTCGGCCAGCATTTCGGCCTGCCCTTGCAGGCCGGCAGGCTGAATCTTGACGATCAAACGCGAGGTGCGCGCCTGATCGACCTTGGCGAAACGCCGCACCTCGGGCGCTCCCGCGTGATCGTCGCTACCGCCTCCCCCGCAAGAGGAAAGCAAAAACACGCCGCCCAGGATGGCGGCAACGCACAGATGGTTTGATTTCATGGGTAACTCCTCTGGCACCTCGCCTGGCCGAATTATCGCTGTTCGACCACGCCCTTGACCACGACGGCGAAGTCAAGGGCGCAGGCAAAGTAAACTTCAGCCCAGTTCCAACCCCCCGCTATTCAAATTTTGACTCGTTTCACTTACACGGCCGTCGATGCGGCGGGATTCGCCCGAGACGGTTCCCTCAATGCAGCCAATCGCGAGGAGGCGGTGGGGCAGTTGTTCGCCGACAAACTCACGCCTGTAACCGTCCAGGCGGAGCCGCCCAGCAGCCGGGCACTGCTGGTTTCCAACAAGCTCAAGCAGGCGGACTTGGTTGCCTTTGTCCGGGAGCTTGCGACCCTGTTGTCCTCGGGCGTTGGCTTGACCGAGTCATTCGCCACCCTCCACGATGCAACCAGAAACGCGGCGCTACAGGCGGCCTTGTCGCGGTTGATCTTCTCGGTTCAAAGCGGAGAGACCTTTTCGGTCGCCTTGCGCCATGCTGAGTTGCGCCTGCCTGAATACGTGTACGCGCTGTCGCGCGCGGGTGAGGCGACCGGCAACATCGGCGCCGCCTTGGAGCGCTGCGCCGATCAGCTTGAGTTTGACCAGCGCATGCAGTCAGAAACGCGCGAGGCGCTGATCTACCCGGCCATTCTGATCCTGACCGGAATCGGCGCCATCGGCTTCATCTTCACCTTTGTGGTCCCGCGTTTCGCCGGCTTGTTGACCGGCCGCAAGGTGGAGCTGCCCTGGCTCTCCAGCGCGGTGCTGACTACCGGCATGTTTGTCAACACCCACTGGCTGGCCTTCTTGCTGGGCCTGGCCTTCCTGGTGGTGGCCGGCATTGCGCTGGCTCGCATGCCCGGCGCGCGCGCCGGCATGCTGGTGGTGGCCTCGCGCCTGCCGGTTTTTTCGTCCTGGCTGGGGGGCGCCGAGACCGCCCGTTGGACGTCCATTCTTGCCGTGCTGGTGCAGAGCCGTGTGCCGATACTGCTGTCCCTGGACCTCGCCGCCGCCTCGGTGCGGCTGAGCGACAATGCCAAGCGCCTGCGCAGCATGCAAGACGAGGTGAGGCTGGGCAAGACGCTGTCCCAAGCCACCGAAGAGCGCCGCATGCTGGACGGCACGCCTTTAAGCATGCTCAAGGTGGGTGAAAAAACCGGTGATCTGGCGACCATGCTGGGCCACATCGCGGCCCACGCCGCCGAGCGCCACCGCGCCCTGCAGCGTCGGCTGGTGGCCTTGATCGAGCCGGTCAGCATTTTGGTGATCGGCCTGGTCATCGGCTTTATCATGGTTGGCGTTGTATTGGCCATGACCAGTCTGACTGAGGTAAAACTGTGAAACTTGAATTTGCTGCCCGCCTGGGCAAACCGTGTGCTCGCCAAAGGGGCTTCACGCTGCTGGAGATGCTGGTGGTGCTGGTCATCATTGGCCTGCTGGGTGGCCTGGTTGGCCCGCGATTGTTTTCGAAAGTGGACGCCGCCAAGGTGCAAACCGCCACGGCCCAGATCAAGCTGCTGCGTGGCGCGCTGGAAACCATGCGTCTGGACATCAATGTCTACCCCGCCGAAGAGGCGGGCTTGCGCCTGCTGACCAACGCGCCGACCGATGCCGCGCTGGCAGCCCGTTGGAAAGGCCCCTATCTGGATGGCGCCGTGCCCCTGGATCCCTGGGGCAATCCCTATGTTTACAAACCTGTCGCAACCGGATCGAGACCGTTTAGTGTGTACTCACTTGGCGCTGACGGCAAGCCCGGCGGCTCCGGCAACGATCAGGACATTGGGTTGGAATTGGCTGACACCCCGGCGGAGTCCGCTCGTCCTTGAAGCTCCTCACGCCACGTCGGGGGCAGCGCGGGTTCACCCTGTTGGAGATGTTGTTCGTGATGTTTGTTGTCGGCATGCTGGCAAGTCTGACCATTCCGCGCTTTGCCGCCAGTTATCAGGCGCGTGAGTTGCTCGCGCAACGCAGCGATATTGAAGACCAGCTCCGTGAGCTGCCGCGTCGGGTTCGCCTGAGCGCCCACCCACTGGCGCTGCCAATCGACCTTAAGTTGGCTGACCTGGGCGACGGCGCACCACCGCTGCGCTTGCCACCCGGCTGGGAAATCGCCTTTGACCCGGTGCTGGAGATATCCCTACTTGGGGCCTGCTCGCCTTCCAAGATCGTGATCAGCCATGGCGAGGCACCCGCGCTTGCTGCGCGCTATCAGGTCGAACGACTCACCTGTGAACTCTCGGCACTCGCACCCTAGGCGCCGCCGCCAGGCCGGGTTTGGCCTGCTGGAGGTGCTGGTCTCGCTGGTCATCTTTGCCGGTGTTGGCTTCACGCTGCTGGCCTGGTTTCAGCAAAGCGTGGACGCCGTACAGCGGCTGAGAACGTTTTATGAAGTGCAGGATGCGCGCAAGACCGTCCTTGAGTTTGCCCGCACGCTCAACCCCATGCGCCAACCCAGCGGGGAGCTGGCCCATGGCGCATTGCGCTTGGTCTGGGCCACGCAGCCAGAAGGCGACGAAGCCATTCAAACCGGTTTCCCCCGAGGCGTGGGCCGCCACAGCTTGCGCTTGTACAGCACCACTTTGACGGTCTACCGCGGTGCCGACACCAGCCCCTGGTTTGTCGAGAAGCTCACCCTGATCGGGCATCGCTTGCAGGCGGGACCAACCGGGTCGCTCGGCGATGGCTGAATCACCTAGCCGTCGCACCGGGCAAACCGGCTTTACATTGATTGAAGTGCTGATTGCCCTGGCCATCACCGGCATGGTGGTGTCCGTGCTCATGACCTCCGTGTTCTATGGCATCAAGGTGCAAAGCGCGATTCGCGGCGAACTGCAAGACCGCGAGCAGCTACTGCGCTCCAAGGCATGGTTCGTGGAATTGCTCGCGAGCTGCCTGCCAGCCGATGCGGCGTCCGGGTCGGCGTTTGAAGGCGGGGCTCTGGAAATAGTCTGCGACAGCTTGATGCCGCTGCAGGGCAAAAAACACCTGGGCGCCCAGCGGATCTGGCTGAGCTTGCGTGCCGGCGCGGCGCCCAACAGGCAATTGGTGTACCGGCAATCGCGCGCCGACGCCGCCGGGCAGGTCATTGCGGAACTGCCCCCGGGGGAGGCGGCCTTTCGCTTTGTCGGCACCAACGGCGAAGATGTGGCCAAGTGGCCGGCTGATCGCAATGACCCCGAAACGCTGCCGCGTCGAATTCGACTCGTCGTCAAGCGCAGTGCGGGCGAGGGGTCCGGTTTTGAATGGTCCGTTGGTGTGCGCGCCAGTCCCTGGCTGGAGCCCGTCGTGAAACTGCCCTTCGGCGGGGAACTGCCGCGATGAGCCGCCCGTGCGCGGGATCCCGCCGCGTCGCTGGACGCCAACAAGGCTACATCCTGGCCTTGAATCTGGCGGTGCTGGCCTTGATGCTGCTGGGCGCCAGTTTCGTGGGCCAGCGCGTCTTCGACGCGGTGCGTCTGGCCAAGGCCGAGCAACACAGCGTGGATGTCGCCATTGAGCTGGAGTCGGCCCGTGCCCGGCTGTTGATGCTGCTGGCCACCACGCCGCGCTCCGCCAAGGGCTTGGGCACCTTGCAGGCCAGCGTCAGCCTGGATGGGCGGGACTACCGTTTGACTGACACCGTGTTGGTGAGCCTGCAGGATGTTCGTGGCCTGGTGTCGCTCAATGGCACCAGCCTGAGCGGCGTTGGGCGTGAGCGCATCGAGCGTCTGCTGGGCACCTGGGGCGTGTCGGATGTCAAGGCCGTGGCTTTGACCGATGCGCTGCTGGACTACCGCGACGCGGACGACCTTCGGCGCTTGAACGGCGCCGAGGCCAACGACTACCGTGCCAAGGGGGGCGAAACGGAGTTGCGCAACGGCGATTTGCTGGCCGCCACCGAACTGCAGCGCGTTTTCGGATGGCGCGACACGCCCGAGCTGTGGGGCAGCGACCCCATCACCGATCATGTCAGCACGCAACGTGGCGCCGCCTTCAACCCCAACGCGGCGACCTGGCGCGCGCTGGTCGCCATGGCGGGTATTGACGCCGTCACCGCCAAGGCTTTGGTGGTCAGCCGGCTGCAGGATCAGACTGCCGACATCTCCAGCCTGTTGTTCGGCGCCGGCGTGGGTGACCCATTTGGCGCCAACTCCTTCGTCATGCCGTTCCCGGGGCCAACACTGCTGGTCACCCTGCGCTCGGCCAAGGCCCCCTGGGGTTATCGCATGGTGGTCACCCACACGCCGGGCGAAAATACCTCGCCCTGGCGCATTGGGGCGGTATGGCGGGTCGCCATGGCCTTGCCCACCCAGGCCATGGCGGAAATCCCCGTGCTGCCCCAAGCAGCCGCGCTGAGGGACCCCAATGCAACCGGTCAGCTAGAATTCCCGTTTTAAGGCCATCGCCTCGCCCGGCCGGCCGCAGTGGCGTGCAGCGCGCCCGCTCTCCTCCCTGTCAATCCAACTATTCTCACCACGGGTACCCATTGTCGAGCGTGCAAACAGAGAACGAACGGTCGCCATCCGCGCAACTCGGTCAGCCTGAAATGCGCCGGCCAACGGCGCTGGCAGGCATTGCCGCGTGGTGTCTTGGGCGCCCCCAGCTTGCGCCCTTGTCCCGGCGGCTATGTCACCGCTTGGTGCTCGACCTCAAGGGTGTTCCGCGGCGCATGGCCGCGTCTTCGATTGGCTTGCAGCTTGGCCACCTCACCGGGCTGGCCAAGCCTGGCTACGCATGGCGGTTTGACGGCGCCCAGGCCGAAGTCTGGTACTGGGATGAAGCGCCAGCGGCCCCGGCTGGCAGCGCAGCCCCGGCTTCGCCGCTGACGCCCGGCACGCGCCCCTGCCCGGAAGTGCTGTTGCGCCCGGCCTTGCCAGACGGGTTGGGCGTGCTCCGCTGTCAAGACGGGTTTGAAGCGGTCAGCCAGTCCCAAGGCCGCACGCTGCGCACGCGGTGGTTTGCGGCCGTCCCCAGCGCGGCGGCCTGGCAACAGTTTGTTCGCGACGCTGGTGGTGATCCGTCCCGCCACCCCATGCCTGCCACTCAGTCGCTTGCATTGAACCAGGCGTTTGGGCGCGCCTGGTCGATTCATACCAGCATGCTGCGCCCGCTGGGGCGCAGGGCCTGGCTGACCCTGGCCGTGCTTGCGCTGGGCGGCATGGCGCTGTTTTCGGCTTTGAGCTACAGCATCAAGCTGGCGCAGCGCATCGACGCCGTGCGCCAAGAGCATGCCGCCTTGTCCGGCCAATACGGCACCGCGCTCACGCTGCAGCGGCAAATCGAGTCGCAGCGTCAGCAGCTTTCCTTGGTGGCGGATGTTCAGCCCAAGGTGCTGCAGCTTCGGGTGATGGCCCAGTTGGCGGCAGCGGGCCTGTTTGACGAGGCCACCCAGGTCAGCTTGCAGGAATGGGAATACCGCAACAACCGTATCCGCTTGCAGTTTGCCGTGCCCGCCGAAGGGTTTGTGCTGGGTGAGTTTCTGGAGTCCATCGAGAAGCTGGGGCTGCTGAGCAACGTGCGCCTGCTCCCCGGCGCACCGCCCCAGACCGTCGCCCTGCAAGCCACCTTGGCCGGGGACGACCTGCCTGGCAAACCGGCCAAATCGGGCGCGGCACCATGAGCGCCGTGCTGAAGAAGCTGCTTACCGAGTTGCGCGGCAACCGGCGCCTGCTGGCGGGCTTGGCAATCGTTGCCCTGGTGGTGGTGATCGAGGGCGGCTTGCGCTGGAGCGATTGGCTCGGCGCACAGCAGATCACCTTGACCAAGCTGCGCGCGGAGTTGTCTGATTTGAAGACCCACACCCGCGACGAGGCGGCCCTGCGCACCGCCTTGTCCCAGGCCCAGCGCATGGGCAACGCCATGGACGCCCGGTTGTGGTCGGTCTCTTCAGAGGCGGTAGGCCAGGCGCGCATGAAAGACTGGCTGACCGACATCGTCAAGCGCTCCATCGCCAACCAATACGCCGTTACCCTGGCCGCCAGCCGCGAGTTGGGCAAGCCTGGCGCAGCGGACCCAAGCGGCGCCCAAGGCAGCGTTCAAGGCGGCACCGCGCCCACCCTGCGGGAGTTTCGCGCCACCGTGAGCTTTCAGTTGACGCCGCGCGCCCTGGAAGGCGTGCTGCTGGAAATCGAGGGCGGTGAGCCCTTTGCCGCCGTGGAAACCCTGTTGGTCAAAAAGCAGGAGCGTCGGGTTGAGCTGACGGTTCGGGTCATCATGCGTATCAAGGCCCCCAGCCATGCTTGACAATCGGCCCAGAACCGTGCGAATTGGCGTGGCCCTGGTGTGCTGCTGGACTGCGGCGGCGCTGGCCGCGTGGTTTCTGTTTGACCCGACCACGAACCTCGTGGGTGGCAAGCCGCCTGGCATTCGCCTGGCGGATGAGCGCCTGATTCAGCGCGCTGACTTGTCGCAAGACCAGGCGATACTGACCAAAACAGCGGTGTGGGGTATGCAGCGCGACGGGCAGGCCCTGGCGGCCGCCCCGGTCGTGGCCGCTATGGTCGAGAAGAAAATAGTCTGGAGCATCGCCGCCACGGTGGTGCGGCCCAAGGAGCGCTATTTGCTGGTGCTTGACCAAGGGACCAAGGTCATCACGCAGGTCAATGTGGGCGAGAAGCTGCCCGATGGCAGCACCTTGCGCAAAGTTGAGCTCAGTTCCTATTCAGTCAAGACGGAAGACGGCAAGCAGCGCACCGTTGAAACCAGTTTTTAGTTAGCCCCACGCATGAAGCACAACGAATCGTCCCCAATCGCCGCCGCCAAACTGGCGTCAGGCCTTCCTGCGCATTCGGCCATGCGCGCCCTGCGGCGGAGCACGCTGGCGGTTGTCGCGACGTTCTGGCTCGCTAGCTGCGCCATGGTGGCCCCGATCGATACCTCTATCGTGGCGGTCAAACCACTGGTCAAGCCCGCGCGTGGGGTCGACCCGGCTACCCCTGCCGCACTGCCCGATGTCGGCCCTGGGCAGGCGCAAATCACTCAGTTTTTTAAAGCTCCTATTGTGCCGGGCGCGCCGCGCCCGGCTGCGCCAGGGCCTGCGTCCGCGGCGCCGCCAGCGGATGGGTCTGACGCCACGTTGAGCGCCGTCTCGCTCGACGGTCTGCCGTTGCCGCAGTTCATCAACACCATCTACGCAACCATCCTCAAACGAAATGTGTCCCTGGACCCGGCAGTGCAAAGCCGCACCGACCTGGTGAGTCTGCGAACCGGCAAACCGCAGACGGCGGCGCAATTATCGGCTGCGGCGCAGACTGTGCTGTTGGCTTACGGAGTGTCGGTCAATGAGTTTGAGGGTTTGGTGCGGGTGGTGCCCTCCAGCGGTCTGGGCGGGGCTTCACCTGAGATCATTCGCGGTCGCGCACAACCGGATGTGCCGGGCTCCTTGCGACCCATTTTCTACCTGTTGGAGTTGGAGAACACCAGTTTTGCCAACGTGCTCTCCTGGATCAGGACCATGTTTCAGGGTCGGGTTACAGCGACTGAGGACGCAGCTCGCAACGCCATCATGCTTAGTGGACAGTCGGACGGCGTAATGGCTGCGGTAGAGGCGGTTCGAACACTGGATCGGCCCAGCCTCCGGGGACACCATAGCGTGCGAATTACCCCGGTATTTTGGTCCGCTGCCGACATGGCTACGCGTTTGGTGGAAGTGTTGACTGCGCAGGGTTATAGCGCCACTCAACAACCCACGGCCGCTGCGCCGATTCTCATTGTGCCGATTGCCCCGGTTAACTCCGTAATCGTGTTCGCAGTCAGTGAAGAGGCGCTCAACCACACCTTGCGATGGGCTCGCGAACTGGACCAAACACCCTCGGCACGCAGCGGCGGTCGCTACGTCACCTACTATGTCCGTAACACGGACGCTACGGCCGTGGCCAAGACACTGCAAGACGTGCTGGGCGGCGGCACCAGTACAGCGCCAGCGCCGACGCCTGCTGCGGGTGCGGCTGCGCCCAAGGCCGCAGGCAGTTCGCGTGTGGTGGTTAATGCTGCGGCTAACAGCATCATCATTCAAAGCTCGCCCGCCGAATACCAACAAATCTACGGTCTGCTGCAAGAGCTGGATCGCCCGGCACGCAGCGCCCTGATCATGGCCACCGTGGCGGAGGTCAGCCTTACCGACGACGAGCAGTTTGGCTTCAACTGGTTGCTCAAGCAGTTCTCCGCCGGTGGCTACCTGGTCAATGGCGGCATGGGGCCCAAGCCAACAGGTGGGGTCACCAGTGCATCCGGGATAGCCCTCAATATCGCCAAGCTCGCTGGCGATCCTCGCGCCCTGCTGACCGCATTGGCCACCAGCAGCCGGGTGCGGGTGTTGTCCAACCCATCGATCGTCGCCATCAACGGGCAAACAGCGTCGATCCAGGTTGGCGAAGATGTGCCCATCCTCACTAGCCAGATCAGCAATGCCAATACGGGCACGGGTTCTGGCCAGGGAATCATGCAAACCGTGCAGTACCGCAATGTCGGCATTATTCTCAAAGTCAAGCCCGTCATCCATTCGGGCGGCCGCATTGACCTTGAAATCAGCCAGGAGGTGAGCGGCGTCAAAGAGGCTGCGACTGGCCTTGGCAACTCGCCCGTGGTTACCACCCGCAAAGTGGAGACCCGGCTCTCGGTGGTGGATGGCAATACCATGCTGATCGGCGGACTGATCCGGGAGCAGCGTGACGGTACGAACGCCGGGCTGCCTTTTCTGAAAGACATCCCGGTTGCGGGCGCGCTATTCCGATCTTCTGCCACCAGCAAGATCACCCGCACGGAACTGGTCCTGTTGATCACCCCGCATGTGTTGGAGGACGATTTCGACTCCCGCGCCATGACCGACGCCTTCCGCGCCCAGTTCGGGTGGGGTGCCGAGATTCCCTTGTCAGTCAAAGAGCAAGCTGTTCAGGCCCCTCTGTCACCAAGTGCGTTGCTCAACGATGTGCCAAAGCCAACCGAGGGCTCTGTGCCGTACCTGGTCCCCGCGCCCCCAGCGGAGGCGCTTGCAGCGCCGCCGCGCACGCGCTTGCAGCAGTCATCCGGGGGGGGCTCGCTGCCAGGCTCGCGACCTGGCACGCCGTCAGCCCCTGCGAACCCGGCTGAGAGATCGACCTCTGGCAGTGGGCCAGCGGCGAAGTCGGCCACTCCAACACCTGGAAAGGAGATTTCTGACGAGGCTTTGCGGCGCGAGCTGCTTGATGCCTTGCGCAACGCCAAGTGACGACCAACAAACGGATGCCGGGCTACCCGCGAAATTGTGACATTTGGCGTTCTTGCTAGGCCAATCAGGCGCCGGCGCTGCAAATATTGACAAAACAGCGTTGCGTTTCGCCCCGTGTTGCGGTAGATTACGCGTCCACAGGGCCTGAGGGTGTGTTGGTGCTTCGGGCGATTTGCGCAACAAATAAGAGGAAAGTTACGCAAAACGAGTGTTGTTTTTGTGCTTCATGGTTTCCATGGAGCTATACCGGCAACAATCTGTTGTAAACTAAAATCTGCTGCGGTTTGCGGCAGTGTGCGTCGGGAGGGTAGAACCAACTGCGCATTTTTGCTCAAGGTATCTTGTTTTCAAAAGAGGAAATTAATTTCATGAAACAAACTCTGCTCTCCCGTCTGATCTTGGCTGGCTTGGCTGGTGCGGCAATGACTGCAGCGCACGCTGGTCAAATCCAGGCATCTTCCACCTCCATTGCGCGTGAGGTCATCACCACCAATACCCAAAATGTCACGTTCCCGACTACCGCGTATCGTTTCTTTGGCGACGTTGATCCAACGGTGCAGACCCAGATTTTCCAGGTGCAGTTGACGTTGGCTACCAGTGGCGCCACTGCCGATACGGTGATGAGCGCTGCGCTGTGGGACACAGCGGTTGTGCCAACCGACGATTCCTTTGTGATCAATGACGGCATCACCGGCCTACCCACTGCCAACCCTTATACCATCTTGGCCAAGGGGTTCAGCAGCGACAAGAAAACACTTTGGGTTACGTTCTCGGTGACGGGTGGTAATCCCATCATCAAGCAGCCAATTATTGCTTTCAATGCAGCAGGGGCGACGACGCGTGCCGAAGTCGAGAACCTGAAGGATGTGGTCGGTGATCTGGCTCTGGAGTATGCCGGTGGTGCGAACGGTATTAATCAGAATTGTTCCAAAGTTGTCAAGATGGCGGTCGGTATCAAGCACTTTGTTGCGCTGTCTGACAACACGAGCATTGCTACCGGCACGACGAATGGCACTGCAGACGAGCACATTCGTGCCTCGTCAACCAATGAAGCGGTTTCGATCGTGTTCCCGACCAACGTCAAAGTCAATGTAACATCGTCAACGCAGCGTTCTATTTTGACTCCCGGTGGTAACCTGACCTTTACCGATGGCGGCGGTGCGGGTACATCTTGGGTTAGTGCCGGAACCGTTAATCTCGGTAACTTTGCACTGGCACAGCTTGGCTCTGGTTACGACACCAATTTGCTGAACGTGTATGCGTTGAATACCGTTGCGGTTAACGGTCTCCTTGGTGCTGCCACGGCCTCATTGGACACTGGCGAGGTGGAGACGGCCCGGATTGATGTGGCTGTTAAGGCGACCCAGGGTTTCGTCACTGGTGGTAGCCTGTTCTTGAGCACGTCGGCTGTTTGCGCTTCCACCATTGCTGGGTCTTCCGTTTCAACGACTGGGGCTGGTGCTGCGGGCGCGGTGCTGACCCCGTCTTTGACTGCCGCGGCGATTAATGCTGCCGCCTTGACCGGCACCGGTACCGGTACGATCCATGTCTGCTACACGGCCCCAGGTACGGCGACAATCCCGTCATCGTCGTTTACGGGTATTGCGACTGTCGTGAAAGCGGCGGCCGGTGCGGGCTTTAATGAGCAGAACAATGCTTGCGGCAATCCGCTCTACTCTCTGGGTGGTGGCTTGAAGATCGACGTGCGTAACTATGCTTCCAGCAATGAGACTAGCGGCTACATGTCAGTGCTGCGCTTCATCAACAACAGCGATAGCTCTGTTGCTGACGTTTGGGCGCAGTTTGTGCACCAAGATGGCAAGCTGGGTAATTGGGCCAAGATTGCTGACCTGCCTGTGCGTGGCGTGGTCAACATGACCGCCAAGCAGATTGACGCCGCGTTGGCTGCTGGCTCCGCCGCGACGGCCGTCCCCGGTACTGCCGGTCCAGTGGCTCAGGCTGCAACCGCTACGACCAGCGATACTGCCCCACGTCTGCGCATCACCTCTACGTCAGGTCGTTCACTGCGCGTTCAGAACTATCTGTTCAACGCAGCAACCGGCCAGATTTTGGAGGGCTCCGGTCAGCAAGGTGTTGACTTTGAAGGCGGCATCCTGCGCGCACCGCAGTACGAAGGTCAGTACCAGGATCAAGACGCTAACAGCGGTCTCAACTTGGCCAAGTAAGCCAGCCGGTAGAGGAAACTCTACCTGGGCTTAGTCTCTAAAAACCGGGGAGCGTTGCTCCCCGGTTTTTTTACGTCTGTGCGCCCAACATAGGCGCACTCCTGCGGGTGAAAGACCCGTCGCACCAGAAGGCGCTGCTAACCGACGGGCAGGGCATCGCGGGCTACTACACTTTGGCGCCGGCCGGTTTGCTGCCACCTGATCTGCCAACCACGACGAGCAGGAAGCTGCCGCGCGATCCAACTGTTCCAGCCGTGCGAACGGCTCTCAGGAACCGCTGTTTCGCCTTGCATCGAGCGAGTCTCGCCCGTCGCCGCCCGCCTTTCTTGGAGCGCGTGACCGTGCTGGCCTGACTCACGACAGAGCCACATGATGCTTCTCTTGCAGCAATGCATTCATAACACTATAATGAATGCGACGAATGCATTTGTATGAGGTGATGCAATGGCAATGCTAACAGTACGCAATCTGCCCGACGCCGTGCATCGCGCGTTACGGGTGCAGGCCGCTCTGCATGGGCGCAGTACCGAGGCCGAGGTCCGCGAGATTCTGGCGCTCGCGGTCAAACCAGAGACGCGTGTTCGCGTGGGTGATGCCCTCGCTGCGTTGGGCCGCAAGCTTGGTTTGACAAACGAGGATTTCGAGGCCTTCGACCGGGTGAGAGACAAGACGCCGGCCGAGCCGCTGAGGTTTGAATGATCGTTCTCGATACCAATGTCGTTTCCGAGGCGATGAAGCCCGAGCCACATCCGTCCGTGCGCGCCTGGCTGAACGATCAAGCCGCCGAAACACTGTACATCTCCACCGTGACGCTGGCCGAGCTGTCATTTGGCATCGCAGCGCTCCCGACCGGTAAGCGCAAAGACGTGCTGGCACAGGCCCTTGACGGTCTGATGGGTTTGTTCAGGGATCGGGTGTTGCCATTCGACATCGATGCAGCTCGGCGCTATGCCGATCTGGCCGTCACGGCAAAGACCCGCGGCCGAGGATTCCCAACACCCGACGGCTACATCGCCGCGATTGCGGCCTCGCGGGGGTTTGTCGTGGCGTCACGTGACACAGCCCCCTATGAGGCGGCCGGTGTATCCGTCATCAATCCGTGGGAAGTGTGAGAGAAATCAGGGTGCCAATGAAATGGCAAGTTTTGGGTCGCAAAATCGACAATTAACCTATTTGCTAATTTCATCAAGTGGGTTACAATGATTGTATGGAAAAAGGCACCCCGCATTGCAAGCTGACAGTCGTAAAAGCCTTAGTTGAAGATGGCAAGGTGCGTACCTCGTACTCTGCGGAGTTAGGGGCGGCTCAACTGGGTCTCAAGAATAGCGACATAGTGGCCGTTGTCATGTCGCTCACTTCCGGCAACTTTTACAAGAGCATGACGACCCACGCCGATCACAGAGTTTGGCAGGACGTGTACCACGCCAAGACGGCCAGTGGCGATGGCGTGTACTTAAAGTTGACCGTTGTCGATGACGTTTTAATTGTTTCCTTCAAGGAGCTATGACCATGAAATGCCCATGCTGTGGAGCGGCGAAACTGATCCACGATACCCGCGATATGCCCTACACCTACAAAGGCGAAGCCACCACCATTCCTGCGGTGACGGGTGACTTCTGCCCCGCTTGCGGTGAGGTCATCCTGGACCGAGAGCACGGCGACCGCTATAGCGAACTGATGTTGCAATTCAACAAGCAAGTGAACGCGGCCTATGTCGATCCCAACTACATCGTCAAGGTACGCAGAAAGCTCGACCTGGATCAGCGTGAAGCTGCCGAAATTTTCGGCGGTGGCGTTAACGCGTTCTCGCGCTACGAGAACGGCAAGACTAAGCCGTCTTTGGCCCTGGTTAAGCTACTCAAGATGCTGGATCGCCATCCCGACCTGTTGAACGAAGTCCGGGCGGCATAAAGCGCATGGTGTCTGGCTGAGGTATGCCCCAACTTGTTGTCAATCCCGCGAGCGCTTGCGTGGCGGTTATGCCGCGAACAAATCAAGGTCGTCCATGGGGTAGTGCTTGCGGTTGTGCGTCCACAATGGGCAGCGATGCGTGCGCGCCGTGGCGGCCAGTATGCAGTCTTCCAGGGAGATGCCTTGAAAAGCCTTGGCATATTGGTTGGCATACACACCGGCCATGCGCCCTGTGTCGATGTCCATGTCGACGCGTTGACACAAGTCAAACAGCGCCTCTATGTCTTTGTGTTCGCGTTTGAAAGCGCCGGCATACACCTCGGCTACAACCACGGGGCAGATCAGAAACTGGGTTTGGGCTTCCAGCAATACCAGAAATCGATCAACCACAGCAGGCTCTATTTTGAGCAGGTCGATCACGATGTTGGTGTCCAGCACCAGACGCTCGGGCGTCACGTGTCTGCACCGGTTCGCAAAATCCGGCTTTTGCCGCGGATGGCGCGCACATAGTCGTCAGAATTCACACCCGCAAAGCTCTCCAGGGGCTTGAGCCGCGCGAAGTAGGCGCGCGCATCGGCCACAGGGTCTTTTTGAATGTCTTTTTCCAGCGTGCGGCGAATCAGCTCGGAAATACTCACGCCGACGCTGCGGGAACGGACTTTCAGGCTGTCGTACAACCCGTCTTGCAGGTAGATTTGCGTACGGTGCATGGTTTGCTTAGGTTATTTGATGTATAAAACTATACATCAAACCGCACCACGAAGGCAATTACATTTAGGTGCAGCGGCCAAAATGCCGGACGAAAACCATGCGCCAGTTGCCATTGACAGTAAGTGCACAATGTCCCTTCAACATAGGCGGCGATCAAATCAGGAGTGGGTTGGCAGGTCATCATGGTGCTACCAGGTTCGCGAGGAATGCGCTGTGCACCACTGGGGCGGCCAAATCGACATTAAACCTTGGCAGGCCGGGCCGCAGCAGCGTGTCCATGTCCTGGCGGAAGGCCTGGTTGCGCACGCGCTGGTCCAGAAGCTGCCCGGCCTCTTCGCGCCCCATGGCGGTACCTTCGTTGGCCAACTTCGTCGCCAAAGATGGCGGTGACCCCTCTGGAGAGGCGCAGGTCTTGCTCGATCTGACTGCGTTTGGGCCATGGCGCATGGGCCTGCCAGGCGGTTAAGTGGGTGTGTTGCATCAGGTATTTGCGGGTTGGGGGGATGCGGGCACGTTCACTTTAAAGCGTCTGTTCAGGGTGCTTGCGCCCTGCTCACCGCCTCCAATGGTGAGCGGGATTTTGCGGGTGCGCCTGGTACCAAGCCAGTCGGCCACCAGGTTGGTCAGCAAGGGTTGGCTGAGCTGGGATAGCAGGACGCCCAGCCTTTGGGCGGTTGGCGTTTCGTGGGCGGCATTCAGTGCGGTGAGCAGACCATTCGCAGTCATGTCGAGGACGAGGCTTCGCAACACATCAGTGATACGGGCTATGCCACCAGCCACTTGCTGTCGGGATACTAGGTCTAGGGCGGTGAGCTCAGGCGTGCTGATCTTGAATCGGCCATGGGGCGTTGCGCGCCAGCGGGTGGGCATTTCAGCGGTGCGCGCACGTTTTAGGAACACGAGGCGGTGCCGACCCACTTGAAGTGGTCGCCGAGAGTTCGGAACCATCACCTGCGTGACCATGACCGCTTGAGGTGACGCGCCATACGCCTCTGCTGCGCTGAGCAGCCCGATGTAGTAGGGCAAGCCCAGCGTTTTGGACAGATACGCGTCCAGCCAAGTCTCCAAGGGTGGCGCACCGGCCGACGCATCCTGCAACGGAACAATGACCCAATGCTCCGAGCCACGCGAGGCGTGCACAATGCGCCCCTTACGCTGTTGGCGATGCAGTGCCTGGCGAAGTGCTTGCGCACTGACACCGGGCAAGGCTTGGGCGATGTCTGCGGTGCGCAGGTTCAACTTGCCACGGCGTTCGGCCGCATCCAGGAGATCAGTCAGGGGACTTTGCACGAGCATCCATCCATTCAATTTGCAGAATGTATCTATTAATGATACTTAACGCAACTAGATTGTCGTATCGACAGTGGCCACTGCACTGATGGCTTCGTCGAATTCGACGAAGCAGAAGAAGCGTCCTGGCTGTCATTTCGTGACCGGGTAAATGCGGCGGAAGCCGCCGAACTGGCCCGTATCCGCAAGAAACTGCGACTCACCCAGATGGAGGCCGCACAAATTGCGGGGGCGGTAAAAATGCGTTTTCACGCTATGAGCGCGGGCAGGCCAGGCGTCATGTCAGGTAGATTTTTGCGGTCATCCACTCCTCGTCTTGTTCGGCCAGTAAGGCAGGTCACAGGTCAGGACGTCCATCGGCACCGAGAAACGCCGGGCCAGCGCTTTGGTTCAGCGGCCGACCAGCAGCTTGAGTGCCTCTTCAACCCGTTTTAGATGGTTTGTGCTCAGCGTTGCAAGCGGCTGCGTACCCATGAATCGCTGGTTTGATATGGCGCGGATTTGATCAATGAGCAAGTCCGTTTCCTGGACCAGCCCAGGCTGGTTGACCAACGCAACGCGAAGAGGAAAGTAGTCTTGATCACGCCTCACCTTGGTGGTACCCACCACCACGATGGTGGTTTGGTGGCCAGCCTTGTTCAAGAGGTCGGTCTGAATCACCAGGGCAGGTCGATTGCGTTTTCCGGGCTCTTCTTTGTGGGATTGCGGCTCGAAGTCGACCTCCCAGACTTGTCCGCGCAAGACATTAATCGAGGCCATCTGCGAGCGAGCCTTCAAGAGCTTCATTGAAAGCCAGGTGCTCGGTGGAGAGCTCTTTGGAGAGAGTTGCAATGCGTTGCGCCATCACATGCTCGTTTTTCTCGCGAACAGCTTGGCGTATGTAGTCTGAACTCTTCAGACCAACGCTGTTGGCCAGCGCGCGGGTTTGCTTGGCGAGGTCGTCGCCAGCTCGAAATGAAAGTGTGGTGCCATGCATGACCATTTCCTTGTAACTGAAATATGTGCTAACAATGAAGTTGCGTTATTGTAATACATATTCGTGATAACACATTGGCGTCACTCCGGCACTCACCGAGATGGAGTCTGCACAAATTGCAGGGGGCGGTAAAAATGCGTTTTCACGCTATGAGCGCGGGCAGGCCAGGCCAATGGCAGCCGTGGTCAACCTCTTTCGACTACTCGACCGCCACCCGGAGCTGCTGGGTGAACTGATTACCAGCTAGCAGCCATGGCCACCAAGATGCATACCCTCCGTCGCGCGAGGCGTGCAACTTCGATCCAATGCGGTTATACTTGCATATAACTTGGCTGAACGGAGCTGCATCATGCACACAACCAATCTGCGCAAGGTCGGAGGCTCGGTCATGTTGGCCGTTCCGCCAGCCTTCCTCGATCAACTGCATCTGCAAGCGGGGGCTAGGGTAGGCGTGGTCGTCGCTGACGGTCGCCTGGTGGTTGATCCCAAGCCCAAGCCGCGTTACACGCTCGCGGAGCTGCTGGCCTCCTCTGATTATTCACAACCGCAACCGGCGCAAGAACGCGAGTGGGTTGATGCGCCCGCCGTGGGTGGGGAGTTGGTATGAGGCGCGGTGACATTTACCTGGTCTCGCTTGATCCGACCGAGGGGCGCGAGCAGAGCGGCGGTCGTCCTGTCTTGGTCGTGTCGCCGACCGAGTTCAACGAGGCGACCAAGTTGCCGGTGGTCTGCCCGATCACCAGCGGCGGCGACTTCGCCCGCCGCATCGGATTCGCTGTTCCCGTGACGGGCATCATGACAACCGGCATCGTTCGTTGCGATCAGCCTCGCGTGCTCGATCTTGCCGCGCGCAACGGGCGCAAGGTGGACACCTTGCCAGCGCCGATCATGGAAGAAGTGCTGGCAAAACTCGCCCCGATTTTTGAGTGAACAGAAGCAAGGCGAACAACATAAAGCTTCAGCGGTCAAGAGATTACTTTGTGGCTTCGTTCAAGGAGTTATGACATGGCAAACAAGCGGAATGCCCAGTCCCGCGGGCACGCATGAACCCCATCAATCAAGAGGTCTTGAAGCCTCTGGCAAGCAAGTACGTTTGGTGGAAAACGCCAGATGAAGCGGTGTCGACGCCGCAGCGTGTGATCGCTCAGGTTATGAACATCGGGGACTATGCCGATGTTCAGGCCATGGCCGAGCAAGTCGGTGACGACGTGCTGCGCGATGTGTTGTCGCAGGCCGAGGCTGGGCAGTTCGATGCGCGCTCATGGGCTTACTGGCATTACCGTCTCGGCCTCGCCAGTGTGGATCATGTCCCGGCCCTGCCCGTGCGGAGGTTTGCGTGACGCGCACTTTCAAGCCACGCATGGATGTGTTGCCGCAAGCGCAGCAACGGCTTTGGCCGCAATTGAGCCATGCCGCCGATCTCGGGTACGTTCTTTACGGCGGCACAGCCATTGCACTGCGCTTGGGTCACCGGCCGTCAGTTGATTTCGACTTTTTTTGCGAAAAACCGGTCGATCATGAGGCGATCACCGACGATGGCGTGTTGCAAGTTGCCTCGTTTGATGACCTGATGGCTACCAAGGTGAAGGTTGTTCTCCAGCGAGCCGAGGCCAAGGACTACCGGGACGTTGCGGCGATGGTCAACGCGGGTGTCAACCTGGCGCGCGGGCTTGCCGCCGCGCGCCTTATCTTCGGCCCAAACTTCCAACCAAGTGAGAGCTTGAAAGCATTGGTTTTTTATGGCGACGGCGATTTGAAAACGCTGTCCACCGCCGAAAAAGCCACTCTGGTCCAGACAGTTAAGGCGGTCCGCGAGTTACCCAAAGTTGAAATTCTCTCGAAGGAATTGGCGACGAAGCAGTGTAGAGGTTAAGTTCCCTGCTGGGCCTGTCAAGATATCATCGCCGCATGACAGAAATTTCGTACCGGCTGATCGGGCAGCAGCTTCTGAACCAGGGCGCTCTCGATGAGCCATCCCTGGCCAGTGCACTGGCGCTGCAACAGCGCACGCCACAGGAGCGTCTGGGTGCCATTCTGGTGCGCCTGGGGCTGGTGTCCGAGCAAACCCTGTTGGCAGCGCTGGCCGGGCAGTTGGGCGTCGGCCTGCTGGCCGACCCTGAACTGTCCAATGTACAGCCGCTCATCGCGCAGTGGCACGCCGCGAATCAGGTGCCGCAGGCGATGGCGACCCGGCTACAGTTTCTGGCTTGGCAGGGCGACGACACGGCCACGGTGCATGTCGCGGCGCGCGATGTCCTTGGCTCCGAACTGCGGGAGTTTCTTGAGGCTGGTCCGGCGCGCGGTCTGGCGCCGAGCTATGCGCTGATCGCCACACGAGATCTGGAGCGAGTCTTGGCGCAGATCTACCGCTCCGTCGGCCATGCGGTCGATGGCTATCAGGATTTGCGGCGTCTGGCCGAAGACGCCCCGGTGGTGGAACTGGTCAACGGTCTGCTGGCCCGCGCCACCGATACACGCGCCTCGGACGTGCATGTGGAGCCACAGGAACTCGGGTTTACGGTGCGCTACCGCATTGATGGTGTGCTGCAGAACAGCGAGAAATACCCCCGCGAGCGCTTTGACGCCGTGGTGAGCCGCATCAAGTTGATCGCTGGGCTCGATATCGCCGAGCGGCGCCTGCCGCAGGACGGGCGCTTTTCCAGCCGAATGGCGGGCATCGAGACCGACGTGCGGGTGTCGGTCATCCCCGGCGTGCATGGCGAATCATTGGTGTTGCGGTTGCTGCCCAACACACAGGCCACTCGTTTCGACCTGAATAACATCGGCATTGAGCCAGACCACTTGGCCCTGTACAAGAGTTGGATGGCGCACCCGGACGGTATTGTCCTGGTGACCGGCCCCACCGGCAGTGGCAAGAGCACAACGCTGTACGCCACGCTGGTGGCCACCGATACCGAGCACGACCGTGTGCTGACGGTGGAGGACCCGGTGGAATACCGGATCCCTGGCGTCACGCAGTTTCAGGTGCATCCAGACATCGGTTTTACATTTCCGGCCGCGCTGCGCTCGATTTTGCGGCACGACCCCGACACCATCATGATTGGCGAAATCCGGGACGTTGAGACGGCACGCATCGCTGTGCAGGCTTCGCTTACCGGACACCGGGTGTTTTCCACGCTGCACACCAATGACTGTGCCACGGCGTTCTTGCGTCTGGCCGACATGGGCGTTGAGCCGTTTCTGGTGGGCGCCACGGTGCGCGGCGTCGTGGCGCAGCGTTTGGTGCGCGTGCTGTGTGAGGCCTGCGCGGTCCCCGTCACGGATTTGGCCAAGATTCCGGCTGCCGTGATGCGCGAGCTGTCGGAGATGGGCCAGTCGACCGAGGGGTTTCGCTTTCGGGAGCCCAAAGGCTGCCCGCATTGCAGTGGTACCGGCTACCGCGGGCGCACCGCCATCTACGAACTGATGCCCGCCACCGACGCTTTGCGCGCGGTGCTGAACCAGCCCAACCCTTCGCTTGGCGCGCTGATGGCGACGGTTGGCAAGGGGTATCGCAATCTGCGCCAAGATGGCTTGATCAAGGCTGCGTGCGGGGTCACCAGTCTGGCCGAAATATTGACCATTGCTGGCGCCAAGTATGTCGAGTAAGCCGCTGCTTGCGCCGTCCAGTCAAGCCCACGTTTACAGGCGCGAGGTGCTGGCCACCGCAAATGACTCCTTGTCGAAAATCGTGACGCGGATTCCACCCGGCAGCACGGTGCTGGATGTCGGCACCGGCTCGGGTGCGCTGGGGCGTCAGTTGGCCAATGTCGAGGGATGCGTGGTTGACGGAATCACCTACAACGAAGAAGAGGCCGCCATAGCCCGGCCACACTATCGCAAGCTGACGGTGATGGACTTGGAGCAGACCGCGCTGGGCGAGCATTTCGAGGCGGCCCAGTACGACGTGATCGTGTGCGCGGATGTGCTTGAACACCTGCGCAATGCGGCAGCGGTGTTGCATGCCATTGGCCGATTGCTCAAGCCGGGCGGAGTGGTGCTGGTATCGCTGCCCAATGTGACGCACCTGGGGGTCATCCTGGGGTTGATGTCGGGACGCTTTGTCCGCACGCAAGAGGGCTTGCTGGACGCTACGCACGTGCATTTCATGGACCGAACGGCTCTGCAGCAACTTGTCACCATCGCCGGCTATGTTGTGACTCAGCAAGACGCCGTGCGTCGAGACCTGCTTGAGACCGAGTTCGCCAGCCTGGATTTACAGATGTTGCCGCGCGGCATCCGGTCGTTTGTGTTGTCCTTGCCGGACTCCGACGTGTACCAGTTTGTCTGGACGCTGACGCCTGGGCCGCAAGGCGGCGCTGTTGGCCTGGACGACGGGCTGACGCAGGCGCCGCCGCCCGCCATCCCGACGATACGGCAAACGCCACGCTTTCGAACACAGCTTTTTCTTGATCGCGGCAAGGGCTACTCGGAAGCCGATGGTATCGAGGCCTTCGGCGTGCAGTCCGAGGCGCTGCAGACGCTGGTTTACCCCATCGAGCACGGGGCCGAGGTGCTGTCGGTGCGATTGGATTTCTCGGATCGACCGGGGCAGATGGAGTTTGTCAGTTTGGTGGCGCGCGGTGTCGAAGGCGAGATTTGCTGGAGTTGGAGCGGGGATTGGGCCAGCACGCATACCTACCACCAGAGTGATTGGACCGGGGTGCGTGGATGGCTGGGCGGGCGCATGGTACGCGCCATCGGCACTGACCCATGGGTTCGCTTGGTCTTGCAGCCGGGTCAATGGGCCGGGGTGACCCAGGTCGAGCTATGTGTCAGCAGCCCGCAGCCCTTGGGCAGCACCGATTGGCCCGGTTTGAATGTGCCGCAATTGCAGGATGTGCTGGCGCAGACTTTGGCAAGGCTTGAAGAGCTGAAAATACAAGCCGACACGATCCAGCAGGTAAGAGATGAGGTAACGCGGGCACAAGCTATGGCCGATGATCGGCAGCGCACGATTGATTCGATGCAAAGCGCGCTGACGGCAGCGCAACAGTTGGCGGCATTGCGGCTGGCGCAGATCGACGCCCTACTCGCTTCCAACAGCTGGCGCGCCACGGCGGGTTTGCGGTGGCTTAGCAGGCTACTCAGTCGTGGCGCGTCTCGCTAACATGACGGGAGTTCAAAAGGGGGCCAAGTGGTCGGTTGATTCCCTTGAGCTGCGTGAAGGAAACCTGTATTCCTACGGCTGGTGTGCGGACTCGGATAGGACCATTTTCAAGCTGGATCTGGTGCTTGAGTATTCGACTGGCTCGCTTGAGACGGTGACGACGCAATATGGGGTGTCGCGTCGCGATGTCACCGCCACGTTCCCGGACCTTCCAAGTGCCTGTGGATACCTTGCGTATGCGACGCTGTCAAGCCGCGAGCCCGTCAAGAACATCTGGCTGCGCCTGCACCACGCCGATGGAACTCGACAGGATTTGAGTTGCCCCGTCCCGCGGCAGATCGAATCCAGCAAGGGCGAGCGATACGGGCAGCGTATGTTGCAATGGAGGCTGCTGCTGGGCTACGCGACGCGGGCCCTGCGCTTGGTTCGCCAGGGACAGTGGCGTACGGTATGGCAACGCGCCAAGGCCTTGGCGGCGAGGCTAAACGCCCCATTTGGAAGCGATGCGACGCTACGCGACGTGTTCTCGCGCTTGGCACCGGGAGCGGTGTTTGTGCTGGATCACAGCCTTGGCGGCGGCGCGAACAAGTACAGCGCGGAGCTGGTGCAGAGCCTCGCCGAGAGCGGACGCGACGTTGTCTTGTGGACCTTTACACCTGTCTTGCTGCGTCACGAAATCTGCATTCACGATGGCGGCGGCGCGCCACTGCGCAAGTTCCATTTGGCTTGGGAGAAGTGGGAGCTGCTCCTGGCGAGCCGCAAGGTAAGCGAAGTGGTGTTCAACAACTGTGTGGGGTTTCCACGCCAGGAGCAGATTCCAGCCATGCTGCTGGCGTTTCGGCAGGCGGGTGGCGCCCGTCTGCGGCTGCTGCTCCATGATTTCAACATGGCTTGCCCGTCCTATTTCTTGCTGAATCAAGAAGGAAAGTTCTGCGGCGTACCCGATGTTTCGCAATGCCGTCAGTGCCTGCCACGCATCAACGATGGGCTGGTCAGATTGTTTGTTGCCCGTGACATTGATTTGTGGCGATCACGTTGGGGCGAACTGCTGAACGTGGCAGATGAAATCGTGCATTTTTCACCCAGTAGTCGAACGTTCCTGAGTCGCGCGTACCCCAGCATACGACCGGAGCAATGGGTGTTTCGTCCACATCGGATGAGTCCACCGGTCGGACGATTTCAGTATCCGCGTCAAGAAGCGGGACTGAGGGTGGCCGTGGTCGGTCAGATAGGTGTACACAAAGGCAGCGAAGTGGTGCTGGCGCTCTTGGAGGAGGCGAAGCGTCAGCACGTCAACCTGCATGTCGTGGTAGTTGGCACGCTGGAGGCCGAGGCGAAGCCGGAAGACATCACGCAGACTGGTGTCTACAAGCCCGAGAACCTGGCAACCTTGCTCAATCAACACGCCGTGCATCTGGCCTTGATGCCATCGATTTGGGCCGAGACGTTTTCGTATGTCACGCATGAATTGATGGGTCTGATGGTGCCCCTGCTGGCATTCGACTTTGGTGCCCAGGCCGAGGCCGTGTCCGCGTACGCCAGGGGACGTGTCATTCCATTTGGCAGTGCGCACGACTTGTTGCGTGAACTGTCAGACTTCAAACGTGAGCTGGACTCGCGTGACCTGAGCTGACGAACGATTCTTGCTTGAATCGACGTCCAACTTTGACAGAAACATAGTGTTCCTTGATGAAAAAACTCCACATCTTCACCAGCGCCGCGTGCAACTACATTCCCAAGGTGCGCATGCTGTTTGCGTCGCTGCGCCAGCATCACCCGGAAGCGGTGTTGCATTTGCTGCTGGCCGACGGCGCCACGAATTTGCTCGATCTGTCGCGGGAGCCGTTCGACGAAGTAAGCACCTTGGCCGAGATGAATGTGCCGCACTGGCGAGGGTGGGCGTTTTGCCACAGCATCGTGGAACTGGCCACTGCCATGAAGCCTTTATTCCTGCAGAAACTGCTGGAACGGGAGGACTGTGGCAAGGTCTTGTACTTGGACCCGGACATGGTGGTGTTCTCGCGACTGGACGACATTCTCGCGTCACTCGACGTGGCAAATGTGACGCTGACCCCGCATCAGGTGACGCCGGAGCAGTCGATTTCCGCCATCGTTGACAACGAGATTTGCAGCCTCAAGCATGGCGTGTACAACCTGGGTTTTGTCGGCGTGGCCAATACCGATGAAGGACGGCGCTTTGCTGCTTGGTGGGCACATCGGGTATATCACTTCTGTCGCGCCGAGATTCCCAACGGCTTGTTCACGGACCAACGGTGGATTGATCTGGTCCCGGCGTTTTTTACCGGCGTAGCGATTCAGCGTTCGTCGCGTCACAACGTGGCCACCTGGAACATCACTACGCGGGAGATGACCCGTGACGAGCAGGGTCAGTACTGGATGGACGGGGAGCCATTGGGCTTCTACCACTTCACGGGTTTTGACAGCGGTGCGCACAAAATCATGGCAATCAAGAATGCGGGTGGCAATGCGGCCGTTCATGGACTGGTGCAGTGGTATGAAGACAGCACGCGGGCGCTGGCCACGGACCCACTTTCGCAGGTGCCGTGGGCATTCGAGCGCTATTCGAACGGTGTCAAGGTTGAGAAGGTGCACCGCTTTCTTTACCGACAGCGGGTCGACTTGCAACGTGCGTTTCCCGATCCATTTGATGTCTCCGGTTCGCAAAGCCTCTATGGTTGGATGACCAGCCAGGGGCCGCTGGAGTATGCCGCGTTGTTCAGCCCCAGCACGCAGGGCATTGAAATGGCGGCCATGTCGAACAACGTCGGGCTGGTCTTCGATCCAGACGGTGTTCAACCCTCGGGCGTCATGATCGGGCGACTGCTGGCAGGTGCGATCCGCAATCCAGGCGCAGGTTTGCGCTTGGCCCGACGTGGCTTTGAAGTATTGCGGACTGAAGGCCTGCCTGGCGTTCGACGCCGGCTAGGTTAGACAAGGTACGAGACCATGCACTTAAGTTCACTCAACAACATGGCGGCGTTTCGGGACAAGTTCCTGGGCGGGCGCGTAGGTAAGTCTCTCAAAATCCTGGATCTTGGGAGTACCGAAATGGGGGCGTGCTACCGGCCCATTTTCCAGAAGCCAGGATGGGAGTATGTCGGCGTTGACCTCGGCGCCGGTCCGAATGTCGACCTGGTTCTGGGACGTCCCTATGACTGGCGTGAAATCTCCAGCGGTAGTGTGGATGTATTGATTTCGGGTCAGGTTCTGGAGCACGTGGAGTTCTTCTGGATCACCATGCTTGAGATCTCGCGCGTGCTGCGGCCGGGTGCCATGGCTTGCTTGATAGCCCCATCATCTGGGCCGGAACATCGATATCCAGTGGATTGCTGGCGTTTCTACCCCGATGGCATGCGCGCCCTTGCCAAGTTCGCGCGCCTGGAGTGCGTTGAGGTGTTTACCGACTGGGAGAATACCGGTGACCCTGGCAGTGACTTCTGGCATGACTCCGTGCTGGTCGTGCGCAAGCCTGTTCGCACGCCCCTGAAGGCTGCGGCTTTGTGGTTGTTGCAGGCTATGCAGCGGGGGGTGTTGTCGTTCAGGCTCTCTTGATGACTGGCTATCATTCCGCTATGTCCTCATCCCTACAAAACCTCCTCGACAACAACCGCTCCTGGGCCGAGCGCATGGAGCGCGAGCGGCCTGGCTTCTTCAGCAGGCTGGCGCACCAGCAGACACCCAAGTACCTCTGGATCGGCTGCTCGGACAGCCGGGTGCCGGCCAACGAAATCACCGGGCTGGACCCAGGCGAGGTGTTCGTGCACCGCAACGTGGCCAATGTGGTGGTGCACTCGGATCTGAACGCCCTGTCCGTGATCCAGTTTGCCGTGGACCACCTCAAGGTGGAGCACATCATGGTGGTGGGCCACTACGGGTGTGGTGGCGTGTTGGCTGCACTGCGCGGCACGAGGGTGGGCCTGGCTGACAATTGGCTGCGCCATGTACACGATGTCAAGTTGCGCCACCGCCGCCGCATCGACCACTTGACTGTGGCCGAGCAGGAGGACGTGTTGTGCGAGATGAACGTGATTGAACAGGTTGGCAATGTGGCGCTGTCCAATGTCATGCAAGACGCCTGGAGCAGGGGCCAGAACGTGTCGGTGCATGGTTGGTGTTATGGCCTGAAGGACGGCCTGGTGAAAGACCTGGGCGTCAGCATGCAGGGCCAGTCCGAGGTGGTCAACGTCTTTCGCAATGCGCTGAAGCGCTATCCGCGTGGAATCTGATTAACATTGATCCTTGTGCCGAGTCAGGAGAAAGCGATGAATGCCGCCGTAAACGTGTTGAGAGCCCAGGCCGAAGCATTGCCGCCAAGTGAGCGCGCAGAGCTGATTGAGGCTTTGATGGAGTCCTTGGATCACAGTGACAAGGTGATCGAAGCTCTTTGGGCGTCTGAGGCCGAGGACCGTCTCGCGGCGCTTGAGAGAGGCGAGATTATTGCGCTGGACGAGCCACAGGCCTTGCGCGCGTACCGGGCGCGAAAGGCATGACCTTGCGCTGGTTGCCGCAGGCAGACAAGGAATTGACGGACGCGACCGCGTGGTATGACGGGCAAGCGGCAGGGCTCGGTGATCGTCTTCTCGACGAGTTGTCGCCGGTGCGCGGCGTCAGCGCCGGGGGCATGGATCGTAACGAACCCAAGCACTAAGCATGTTCCCCCAGCGTCTCGACTCCAGCCTCGCCTACGACATCGCCAAGGCCATGATGGATGGCTTCAACCGGCATTACCGGCTGTTTCGCACCGAATCGGCGCGCGCCAAGCACCGCTTCGAGACAGGCGACTGGCATGGTCAGCAGCGCGCGCAGCGCGAGCGCATCGAGTTCTACGACCTGCGCGTGCGTGAATGCTCGACCCGTCTTGAGCGCGAGTTCAAGGCCGGCGAGCAGCCGATGGACATCTGGCAGCAGGTCAAGCTGCACTACATTGGTTTGCTGGTCGACCATCATCAGCCGGAACTGGCCGAGACTTTTTTCAATTCGGTCACGACCAAGATCTTGCACCGCAGTTACTTCCAGAACGACTTCATTTTCGTGCGCCCGGCGGTCAGCACCGAGTACATCGAGAACGGCGAGTCGGAAGTGCGCCCAACCTACCACGCCTACTACCCGACCCGCGAGACCATGCAGGCGGTGATGGTGCAAATGCTGAAGGATTTCGACCTGCGTCGCGAGTTCGACGACCTGGAGCGCGACGCCGGTCTGGTGGTGCGCGCCATGATGGCCAGGCTGGGCGACGCCAAGTTGCGCGCCAATTTTCAGATTCAGGTGCTCACGGGGCTGTTCTTTCGCAACAAGGGCGCTTACGTGGTGGGCAAGCTGATCAATGGCTTCAACGAATACGCCTTTGCGCTGCCGATCCTGCACACCAAAGCGGGCGACACGCTGCTGATCGACGCGGTCCTGTTTGGCGAGGACGACCTGCTGGTGCTGTTCAGCTTTGCGCGCGCCTACTTCATGGTCGATATGGAGATCCCCTCGGCCTATGTGCAGTTTCTGCGCAGCATGATGCCGCGCAAGCCGCGCAATGAGATCTATAACGCGCTGGGTCTGGCCAAGCAAGGCAAGACACTGTTCTACCGCGACTTTCTGCACCACCTGCGCCACAGCACCGACAAGTTCCGCATTGCGCCCGGCATCAAGGGCATGGTGATGCTGGTGTTTGATCTGCCTTCGTTTCCCTATGTGTTCAAGGTCATCAAGGACTACTACCCGCCGCAAAAAGAAACCACGCGCGAACAGATCAAGGGTAAGTATTTGCTGGTCAAGCAGCACGATCGGGTTGGGCGCATGGCCGATACGCTGGAGTACAGCGAGGTGGCGTTTCCGCGCGAGCGTTTTGACGACGAACTGATTGCCGAAATCCAGAAGTTCGCGCCCAGCCAGTTGGAGGTCAGTGACCGGGATGGCGATGGGCGCACCGAAGTGATCATCAAACACGTGTACATCGAGCGGCGCATGATCCCGCTCAATATCTATTTGCAGGAGGCCTTTGATGTCGGGATGGAAGACCCCAAGGCCAGGGAGCAGGTCGAGCGCGGCGTGATCGAGTATGGCAACGCCATCAAGGACCTGGTGGCGGCCAACATCTTTCCCGGCGACATGCTGTGGAAGAACTTCGGCATCACGCGCCACGGCAAGGTGGTGTTCTACGACTACGACGAGATCGAATACATCACCGACTGCACCTTCCGCAAGGTGCCCACGCCGCGCAACGAGGAAGAGGAAATGTCGGGCGAGGTCTGGTATACGGTGGGACCCAAGGACGTATTCCCGGAAACGTTTGGCCCCTTTCTGCTGGGCAACCCGACGCTGCGGGAGGTGTTCATGAAGCACCACGCCGATTTGCTGGAGGCGTCGTTCTGGCAAGCCCACAAGGAACGCATCCTGGCCGGCCACGTGCATGATGTGTTTCCTTATGAGCGCGAGAGGCGCTTTCTGCAGGGCTCCAAAGCCGGCGCGACGGTCTGAGGGTTGGGCAGGATCTTCTACAATTGACGTTTACGTAAACGTCAATCGCGGGCGTTTGTTTGTGAACTCAACCGAAAGTGAGGACTACCATGCCTGAATCCATAGTCATCGTCAGTGCAGCGCGCACCCCCATGGGCGGTTTTCAGGGCGACTTCTCGTCCCTGGCCGCGCACGACCTCGGTGGCGTGGCGATCAAAGCCGCCATCGAGCGCGCCGGCCTCAATTCGCAGTTCACGGCCGATCTGGTCACCGAAGTTCTGTTTGGCAACTGCCTGATGGCCGGCCAGGGCCAGGCGCCGGCGCGCCAGGCCGGCTTCAAGGGCGGCCTGCCCAAGAGCGCGGGGGCGGTGACCTTGTCCAAGATGTGTGGCTCGGGCATGCGTGCGGCCATGTTTGCGCACGACATGCTGCTGGCCGGCAGCCACGAGGTGCTGGTGGCCGGTGGCATGGAGAGCATGACCAACGCGCCCTACCTGCTGCCCAAGGCGCGCGGTGGCTACCGCATCGGCCATGACCGGATCTTTGACCACATGATGCTCGACGGCCTGGAGGACGCTTACGAGGCCGGTCGCTCCATGGGCACCTTTGGCGAAGATTGCGCCGCCAAATACGGCTTCACCCGCGCCGAGCAGGACGCGTTTGCCACCGCCAGCGTGCAGCGTGCCAAGGCGGCCACCGAGTCCGGCGCGTTTGCGGCCGAGATTGCCGCCGTGACCGTCAAAGGGCGCTCGGGCGAAGTGCTGGTGTCGATCGACGAAGGACCCGGCAAGGTCAAACTGGACAAGATCCCCACGCTGAAGCCGGCGTTCAAGAAGGACGGCACTATCACCGCCGCCAGCAGTTCCTCCATCAACGACGGCGCGGCCGCCATGGTGCTGATGACGGCCTCCACCGCCGCGCGGCTGGGCTGCAAACCGCTGGCGCGCATCGTCAGCCACGCCACCCATGCCCAAGAGCCCGAGTGGTTCTCCACCGCACCGGTCGGTGCCAGCCAAAAGGCGCTGGCCAAGGCCGGATGGAGTGTGGCGGATGTGGACCTGTGGGAAGTCAACGAAGCCTTTGCAGTGGTGCCGATGGCGCTGATGAAAGAGCTGGGCGTGCCCCACGACAAGGTCAACGTCAACGGCGGCGCCTGCGCCCTGGGCCACCCGATTGGCGCCAGTGGCGCGCGCATCATGGTGACCTTGATGTACGCGCTGAAGGCCCGTGGCCTCAAACGGGGCCTGGCGACACTGTGTATTGGTGGCGGCGAAGGTACCGCGGTGACCCTGGAGTTGGTGGACTGACACCGCACTTTGCCCCGACCGCCGGGCGTCCGTGCTATCCTTACCAAAGAGTAAGGAGAACTCGATGCACACCACCCTGACTTCCAAAGGCCAAATGACACTGCCGCTGGCCGCTCGCACGCAGTTGGGGCTGCATGCCGGGGACCAGTTGCTGGTGTCCGTGCTGGATGACGACACCATTGTGCTCAGGCGTCCGCAGCGTGCGCCCGTCAGTGCGCTGCGCGGTCTGTTGCCCCAGCCCGCGCGGGCGTTGAGCGTGCAGGAGATGGATGCTGGTATTGCCAGCCACCTCGCACGCAAACACCGTTCAACGGCGAAATCGAAGTGATTGCGCTCGATACCAATCTGTTGGTGCGTTTGCTGACCAACGATGTGCCGCGCGAAGCGGCCAAGGTCGAGGCGTGGCTGCAACAACACACCAGCGCTCGATCACCCGCCTATGTGGACCACATTGTGGTTTGCGAGTTGGTCTGGGTATTGGAGCGCAGTTATGGTTACGCCCGTGCGCAGATCGGGCAGGCCCTGGACGCGCTCTTGGGGCATGACCATCTGCGAATGGAGTCGCCCAATTTGTTGCGACAGGCGCTGGCGCTGTATTCAAAGGGGCCGGCGGATTTCTCCGACTATTTGCTCGCCGTGCGAGCCCAGGCAGCGGGTTTCGCGCCCGTGCTGACCTTGGATAAGAAGGCCGCCAAGACGGCAACGCATCAACTGCTGCGGTGAGCCAAAGCGGACCTATCCTTCAATCTCCCCTTCAAGTTCTCATACCATGTTACTCAACCAAGACCAGCAAATGGTGCGCGAAGCGGTGCGTGCCTTCGCGCAGGAGCAGCTTTGGCCCAACGCGGCGCGGTGGGACAAGGCGCATCACTTTCCGAAGGATGCGCACCAAGGGCTGGCGGCGCTGGGTGCCTACGGCATTTGCGTGCCCGAGGAATTTGGGGGCGCCAATCTGGACTACGTGACGCTGGCGCTGGTGCTCGAAGAGATCGCCGCCGGCGATGGGGGCACCAGCACCGCCATCAGTGTGACCAACTGCCCGGTCAACGCCATCCTCATGAAGTACGGCAACGCCGCACAAAAGAAGCATTGGCTCACCGAGTTGGCGCAGGGCAATATGCTCGGCGCGTTTTGCCTGACGGAGCCGCACGTGGGATCGGACGCCTCGGCCCTGCGCACCACGGCGGTCAAGGACGGTGATGGCTATGTGCTCAGTGGCGTCAAGCAGTTCATCACCAGCGGCAAGAACGGCCATGTGGCGGTCGTGATCGCGGTCACCGACAAAGGTGCGGGCAAGAAGGGCATGAGCGCCTTTCTGGTGCCCACCAGCGCGCCGGGCTACGTGGTGGCGCGTATCGAGGACAAACTGGGCCAGCACTCCAGCGACACCGCGCAGATCAACTTCGACAACTGCCGCATTCCGGCCGAAAACCTGATTGGTCAGGAGGGCGAAGGTTACAAAATCGCCCTGGGCGGATTGGAGGGCGGGCGCATCGGCATCGCGGCGCAAAGCGTGGGTATGGCGCGCAGTGCCTTCGAATGTGCGCTGGCTTATGCCAAGGAGCGCCAGAGCTTTGGCCAACCAATCTTCAACCACCAGGCAGTAGGTTTTCGGCTGGCTGAATGTGCCACGCAGATTGAAGCGGCGCGGCAACTGATCTGGCACGCCGCGTCATTGCGCGACGCCGGTTTGCCTTGTTTGAAAGAGGCCGCCATGGCCAAACTGTTTGCCAGCGAGATGGCCGAGAAGGTTTGCAGCGCCGCCATCCAGACCCTGGGTGGTTATGGCTATGTGAGCGACTTCCCCGTAGAGCGCATCTACCGCGATGTGCGGGTGTGCCAGATCTACGAAGGCACCTCCGACGTGCAGAAGATATTGATCCAGCGGGCGTTAGGTTGACGGTCAAGGCGCGGTGTGCGCGGCTTCGCCCCAAAGCGTCGAAAGCGGGGCGATCCAGAGCCCTTCGCCGAACGGTAGCGTTTGGGTTCCGTCGTAAAGAATCACGCCCATTTTGAATTGGTCGCCCGCCAGACTGGCCAATTGTTTGAGGCCCCGAAAGTCGCTGGCTTTCACGGTGGCGGAGGCCTTCACTTCGACACCGACGATCAGGCCTTGCGGGTTCTCGATCACCACATCCACCTCGTTTTGGTTGTGGTCGCGGTAAAAGCCAAGCCGGTAACGGCGCTCGGCGGTGCTGGCGTGTTTGCGCAATTCGCCGTGAACAAACGATTCCAGAACATGTCCGAAACGGCTGCGATCTTGCTGAGCCATGGCTGGCGTCAGTTCAATCAAGGCTGAAAGCAAGCCCGAATCGATGAACTGCAATTTGGGCGTCTTCACGACACGGTTGAGTGGGTTGCGCGCCCAAGGCGCGATCCGGTCGAGCAGGTACATGTGCTCAAACACGCCGACATAGCGTGACGCCGTTTTGTGGTCCATGTTGAGTTGCCCGCCCAACTGGCTGTAGTTGCACAGTTGCCCTGAAACCAGTGCCAGGGCCTCCAAGAAACGTGGCAGTTGATCCAGTCGGTCGATGCTGGCGACGTCTTGCACGTCGCGTTGAATCAAGGCATCAATGTATTGCCGCGCCCAAGCCTGGCGCCTGCGTGGCGTGGCCCGTAAAACCGCTTCCGGGTAACCGCCGCGCAGCACGGCATCAATGAGGGACTCGCCAATCAGCGGTGTCGTGACCGTCGGCAGTTGACCGGCAAAAACATGGTCGAGCCAATTGGTGCGCGTTGCGTGAATCTCGCTTTGCGACAGCGGCAGCAGTGTGAGGGTTTCCATGCGGCCCGCCAACGATTCGGTGACCTTGGGCAGTAGCCACAAATTCGCCGACCCGGTCAGCAGGAACCTGCCCGGGCGGCGATCTTCGTCGACGGTCTTCTTGATGGCCAGTAGCAACTCGGGCGCCCGTTGGATTTCGTCGATGGTGGCACAGTCCAGGGTGCGAATCAGTCCCACTGGATCGTGTTTGGCGGCTTGCAGCGTCAACTCGTCGTCCAGCGTGATGTAGCGCCGCTTGGCGTCGGCCAACTGCCGCACCAGTGTGGTCTTGCCGGCCTGTCGGGGACCGGCGATCAAGACCACCGGCGTGTCGGAAAGTGCCTCCCGGACACGCGGCTCCAGCAACCGTGAGTAGGGTTTGAGGGCGGGCGTGTCCATGGCCGCATGGTATCTGAAATTTGGGAATATGTGTTAGTAAAATTGGGAATACAGATGAAGGCATTTGGGAGCGAACGTGCACGAGACCAGGGGTGCTGCACTGTGTTACCGTCGTTTGCCCATCGTGAATAGAAGGAAGCTCCATGCCCATCACCAAAGGCTATAAAGAACTTGTGACCGAGGCCATGGCCGTGGTCAAGACCTATTCGGTGCCAGAGGTGCTGGCCAGGATGAACGACTCGGCGGTGCAAATCGTGGACGTGCGCGATGTGCGTGAACTGACCGATGGCACGGTTGTGGGCGCCCTGCATGCGCCGCGCTGCATGCTGGAGTTCTGGGTGGACCCGGCCTCGCCGTACTTCAAGCCGGTGTTTGCCGACGAGTCCAAAGAGTTCATCCTGTTTTGTGGTCTGGGCTGGCGCAGTGCGCTGGCGGCAAAGTCGCTACAGGAGATGGGCATGCGCAACGTGGCGCACATCGACGGCGGTTACGCCGAGTGGGTCAAGCAGGGTGGGCCGACCGAGACGCTGGAACAGCAACAGGCGCGCCGCAAGAGCAAGGTATGAGTGCCGAGCCGATGGCACGCACGCTACGCTGTCCCTGCGGCCAGACCGATGCGCGTGGCAAGGCTTTGACTCTGGCGCAGTGTTGTGCCCGTTTCATCACGCCCGACCTGGGCACACCCGCACCCGATGCGCCAAGCCTGATGCGTTCGCGCTACAGCGCTTTTGTGCTGCAGGACGTGCACTACCTGTTGGCCACTTGGCACGCCAGCTCGCGACCGCCTGAGTTGATGCTGGAGCCGGGTGTCAAGTGGCTGGGCCTGGAGCTGCGCCAGCAACAAGTGATCGATGCGACCCACGCCGAGGTGGAGTTTGTGGCGCGTCAACGCGACGCCAGTGGCCGCGCCCACCGCTTGCATGAACACAGTCGTTTTGTGCGGGAGCAGGGGCGCTGGTTCTATGTCGATGGCACGGTCGAATGACCCGGCTTACAGCGCCCTGGTCATAGCCATTGCGCCACCAGCCAGGCGGTGAACGCGGCCAGCGGCAAGGTGGCCAACCACGACAGCAACACGTTTCGCAGCGTTGACCAGTTCAGGGTGTTGGCACTGGCGCCGACGCCGGCAATCGAGCCCAAGGCTACATGCGTGGTCGAAACCGGCAGGCCAAACTTGCTGGCCAGCAGCACCAGTGCGGCGGTGATCAGGTTGGCCGCCAGGCCCTGGCCGTGGTCCATGCGTACCACGCGTTGGCTCATGGTTTGGGCCACCCGTTTGGCAAACAGCAGGCCACCGACCGCCATGGCGGCGGCAATGAGTGCGACCGACGCCTGCGCGTTCAGCATGCGCGCGGCCAACAGCAGCGCGGCCAGCTTGGGTGTGTCGTTGACGGCGCGGGCAAAGCAAATTGACATGGCGGACAACACGTGCAGGTGATCCAGGCTGCGCGGGACCGATAGCCTGACCGGTGTGGTCACGCCCTCGCAGTCAGCGGCGCTCGCCAGCACGAAGCGGGGCGTCTGCATCCGGCCGACCAGCGTGCCCGACGGCATGACGACGATTGCCGACTCTGGTGCGACGATGCACGCGCAGTCGCGCTCCACCGGTCGCAGCCGAAACAGCCGGTAGGCCGCCACGCCCAAGACTGCCGCCAGCAGCGGGCTGAGCAGCAGCGGCAGCAAGAAGCTGCTCGCCAGTCTGTCAAAGTGGACCACACCACCCTGTTGACCCAAGCCCGCACCGATCAGGCCACCAATCAGCGCGTGGGTGGTCGAAATGGGAAAGCCCAGGCGCGTTGCGAGCCAGACTGTGGTGGCTGCGCCGAGCGCCACACTGAGGATGAAATCGGGGGCGCTGGCGGTGGCGCTGCTGACCAAGCCCCTGCCCGAGAACTGTTGCACCAGGGAATCAGCCAACCACAACGAGACCAGACTGCCCGCCACCGTGGCCAGAGTCGCCAGCGTCAGGGCTTGTCGGTAGTTCAGCGTGTTGGAGCCCCACACCGTGGCGAAACCCTTGAAGTTGTCGTTGGCGCCGTTGCTGAACGCCACAAACAGGGCGGCCCCGACGAGTAGCCATTCCATCAGAAGCGTCCTGGCCGTCGCGGCGAATCGCGATTCGGTGCGTTCAGCAGCATGGCGCCGCTGCTGCGTCTGTTGCAGCGCCGTCAAACGGCAAAGTGCTCCCGCACCCGGCAAACAGGCCGAAGTGGCGGCTGAAGTCGCCGACGAAGTCGAAATGCGCCGCAAAACGTGTCTCGTGCAGCATGCGCCAGGTGTTACCGCAGACCGGGAAGACACGGCCAGTCTCGATGCTGTGGTGTTTGTCGAGCACGAACTGGTCCGGGCAATCGGGGATGCTGCCACGGTAGACCACCGCCTGGCCATGGTCCTCGCAGGCGGTCTCCAGCGTGTCGAGTTTGAACAGGCGGTAGGTGGCCGAGTAGAAGCGCAGCATGCCCACACGCGGCTGCAAAGCCGGGTCGGTGATCGCCAAGGGCCGATCGGTCACCAGGCGCGGATCGATGAAGCCCTGGCGGTGTGACAGGCGAAGAAAGTCGTTCCAGTACAGCGCGCCGCCCAGGCATTCGCCGTACAGCACCGGGTCATTGCGCACGGCGGCGGGCACGCGCCGGTCGGCGTAGACGTCCGAGAAGAAGAACTCGCCGCCGGGCTTGAGCAGTTGTTGCACGCCGCGCAGCACGGCGTCCTTGTCGGGCGAGAGGTTGACCACGCAGTTGGACACGATCACGTCGAAGCTGCCGGCCTCCAGGCCCAATTCGTCCAGACGTTCGATGTAGCCCTGCACAAAACGCACGTTGCCGTAGCCAAACGCCTCAGCATGAAACGCGCGGTGTTTTTCGGCTATGGCCAGTTGCTCGTCGGTCATGTCCACGCCGACCACTTCGCCGGTGGGGCCGACCAGTTGCGCCAGCGCGTACACGTCGCGGCCCGAGCCGCAGCCCAGGTCCAGCACGCGGCAGCCTTCGAGCAGGGGCGGGCAGACCAGGCCGCAGCCATAGTAGCGCGACAGCACTTCGGGGTGAATGCGCGAGAGCAGCGGCTTGAGCCACTCGGGTACCTGGCTGATGTCGCAGCAGGCGCTGGTCTTCAGATCGCCGGAGTGTTGCAACTGGCGGCCGTAATAGTTTTGAACGATGTCGTGCATGGTGGTCGAAGGAGTGGTTAATCGGAAAGAGGAGCGGCAATCAGTCGCCATCAGCAGCAGCGTCTGTAGGCCGGGCCTACACGACATGGCGAGCGGATTCCTGATCATGCAGCCAGGCCGGCGGCAGCCATTGCAGGTCGTCCGGTTCGTCGATGTCATGCAGGCGTGGCAGCAGCTCGACGGACCAGCCGACTTGCCGTGCGCGTTGCACGGTTTGGGTGGCGACAGTGGCCGTGCTCCAGGGCATGTTCTCAAACAGGCTGGGGTGAATCTGGCGCAGACCGAGCAAGGCATAGCCGCCATCAAAGGTGGGCAGCAGGGTGGCGTCGTGTGCGTCCAGGGCAGTGGCGGCCGAGCGCAGGTGAGCCGGGCTCAGGGCCGGGCAGTCGGTGCCGATCAGCAGCACCCGTTCACCCAGCGCGCAGCCGCGTTGCGCCGCGCGTGCCATGCGTGCGCCCAAGTCACCCACGCCCTGCGCGCTCCACACCACGTCGGCCGGCACCGCCACACCGCGCCAGGCCGGGTCGCTTGGCTCGGGCGCGGCGCACAGCTCCACCGGCCCGATGGCCGCAGCCAGGGCGGTGCCCAAGGTGTGGTGGAGCATGCGAGCGGCCAGCCGCGCCGCGCCTGTCTCACCCAGGGCCGGGATCAGGCGCGTCTTGGCAAAGCCGGGCAGCGGCGCCTTGGCCATCACCACAATGCGCGTGGACGCTGTCATCGGTAGGCCTGTGCCAGTTCGGCAGGGCTGCGGCCACGCCAGTAGGCAAAACGCAAACGCCACATCAGAAAGATGGTGCGCCAAACGCCGCGCGTGTCCCAGCGCCGCCCCGAGGTGGTGACGCGCTGGCGCAGGCAGGCCGGGCGCGACAGCTTGAGCAGGCGTTTGCTGATCTCAATGTCTTCCATCAAGGGCTGATCGGGGAAGCCACCCACCGCGTCAAACGCGCCACGCGTCATGAACATCGCTTGGTCGCCGGTGGCGATGCCGCTCAGGCGCGAGCGCCAGTTCATCAGCGTGGCCACCACCCGCAGCAGGGCCGATTGGCCCTCGATGCGCACATCAAAACGTCCCCAGCTCGCCCTGGCGCTCAGGCCCGCCAGCAGCTTGGGTTGCCAATCGGGCGGGAGTTGCGTGTCGGCGTGCAGGAACAGCAGCGTGGCACCCGTGCCGGCAGCGGCGCCGGTATTCATCTGGCGGGCGCGTCCGGCTTCGCTGTGGATCACTGACAGGCCGCTTTGGGTGGCCAGCGCGGCGGTGCCATCGGTGCTGCCGCCATCCACCACCCAGACCTTGACCCCCTCGTGCCCGGCCAACGCCACCAGACGGCCCTGCACCCGCAGCCAACTGGCAGCCTCGTTGAGAACCGGTACGACGATGTCAATGTTCATGTCCAGCCCCAGGCCGACATCAGGCGCCCAGTGCACCGCCACAACTGCTGCCTTGTCCGGCGGTGCAGCCGTAGCAATGTTCGGCCACGCGTATCGGTCGGCCGGACGGGTCTTCGTGCATCAGCTCGCGCAGGTGCGGCCGGCTGCCCAGCAGGCGTGCGGTGGGAGTGGCGGCGGGCAGCGCCAGGCCGAGTTGCTGGTTGAAATCGCAGTCGTACAAATAGCCTTGCCAGTCGACACTGATCAGGTCGCGACACATCACGCCCTCCAGGTTGCCACTGGCAAAGTTGTCTTTGAGCAGTTGCACGTAGTCGTTGAACTTGCCCTTGGAGATCAGCATCGAGCCAAAGCGCTGGATCGGCATGTTGGTCAGCGTGAAGAGCTGGTTGAAGGTGATGCCAAAGTGCTGCATCAACTCGCGCTTGTAGTCGGCTTGCAAGGTGACCTGGTTGGGTGGCAACACGGCGCCCTGCGGGTTGTAGACCAGGTTCAGCGTCAGCCCTGAATCGGGCTGGCCATAGCCCAGCGCGTTGAGTTGCTGTAGCGCGGCGATGCTCTTGTCGAACACTCCCTCACCGCGCTGTTTGTCGACGTTGGCGACCGAATAACAGGGCAGCGAGGCGACCACTTCAACCCGGTGCGTGGCCAGGAACTCGGCCAGGTCGTCCTGCCCCGGCTCGAACAGAATGGTCAGGTTGCAGCGGTCGATCACCTGCACGCCCTGGGCGGTGGCCTCGATCACCAGTTGGCGAAAACCCGCGTGCAACTCGGGCGCACCGCCAGTCAGGTCCAGCGCGCGGATGCCGCGTGCCCGCAGCACCTGCGGGATCAGCGCCAGCGTGGCCGGGTCCATCATCTCGGTGCGGTTCGGGCCGGCGTTGACGTGGCAGTGCAGGCAGCTCTGGTTGCAGCGGTAACCCAGGTTGACCTGCAGCGTGCTGAGCGCGCGCCGGCGCAGGGTGGGGAACTCGGTAACTTCGAGCAAGGGTAAGGTGGCGTGCATGGGGCTCCTGTTGGGACGGGTTCTCTTGCGTTCAGCGTGAAGACCCTTGACCATTTGGTCGGACAGCAGCGGGAATTCTTACACCGATCGCTGCCGGCTGCCTTGCCCAGCGCGAAAGGCCGTGACACCCATGTTGGCGCAGCCGACCAGCGGCAAGCCCTGCGAGACGGCCTACCCGTCTGCTCTTGCGGCGGCGCGCGCGCTGGCCGTGGCGCACCCCAGGGCCGCAACCCCGCACAGCGCCGCAGCCCAGAAGACCGCAGCGAAACCCAGATGGCTGATCAGCCAACCGCCCCCGACGCCCCCCACCACACCCGACACGCCGTAGCCCAGCGTGGTGTACAGAGCCTGCCCGCGGCCGCGCAAACGTCCCGGGAACAAGCGCTGCACCAGCGCGATGCAGGCCGCGTGATGGGCGGCAAACGTGACTGCGTGGGTGAGCTGTGCCAGCACCAATACCGGTGCCCAAACCCCACCCAGGGCGGTGGCTGCGAAACGCAGCGTCGTCACGCCCGCCACCACTTGCAGCCAGCGGTGCGGCGTGAGCCGCGGGAACCAGCGTCCCTGCGTCCAGAAGAACACAATCTCAATCGCCACGCTGACCGCCCACAGCGCACCCACGGCGCCTTTGCCATAACCCAGCGACACCAGGTAGAGCGAGAAGAAGGCGTACAGGCTGGTGTGGGCCAGCACGGTAAAGAAGACGGAGGCAAAAAACCACACCACCTCGGGCCGCTTGAGCAGCGGCAACACCGGCGGCGCGGGCTCGCTGTGCACGGCGTCGGCGTGCGTGGCGGGCAGTCGCATGGCGGCCACCAGCAGCAGCACGTTCATGACCGCCACGAAGGCCGGAAAAACACCAATGCCAAAACGCTCCAGCAGCAGGCCAAAGGCGGTTACGGCGATGATGAAGCCGACCGAGCCCCAGACCCGAACGCGGCCGTAGCGTTGGGCGTCGATGCCGCCACCCGGCGTGCGCAGCAGGTGCGCCAGCATGGCCTCATACAGCGGCACCACCCCGCTGTTGGCCATGAACAGCAGCGCGGTCATCAGCGCCACCGCCACCACCAATTCGGTCGCGCCCATCGGCTGCATGGCCTGCACGGCCAGCAGACCCAGCGACGAGAGCACCGCACCCAGCGTGGCCAGGCGGATCAGCTCCACCCGGCGGCCGCTGTGGTCGCCGCCCCAACTCCAGGCGTAGGGCGCCACCACCCGTGTCCAGCTTTGCAGCGAGGCGATGGCACCGATCACCAGCGTGGAAAAACCAAGACTCTGAAACCACAAGGGCGCATACGGGTTGAACAGCCCGATGGCTGCAAAGTAGGTGCCGGTGAGTGCGCCAAAGCGCGCCAGGGTGGGGGCGCTCATTTGACCATTCAGTCACCGCCGCCAAACAGGTCACCAAGCTTTTTGGCTCCATCGGGATCAGCACTGGATGTCATGGGTATGCCCTTCGGATACTCCTCGGCGATCCGGTCCTCCCAGTACGCCGCCGGGGTGGGTGCGCTGCAAAGCCGCCGATAGACCTCCTGCGGCACCTGCTTGTAGGCCAGCACGGTCTTGTGGTCCCAATGCAGGTCCAGTTGCTGCGATGCGGGGTCATAGTCGGCCTGTTTGATGCGGCCGCTGGTGAACGTCTTGGTGGGCATGGTTGAGGTCTTTCCTGGGGGGTCGGCAAGGAAGTGATCCCGTGAGTCTACGCAGTTGGCGGTGGCTGGTCCTGATTGCGTGCACCCTTGCGGCATGTCTCGCCACCAGGGAAAGGGAAGCGATTCCAGTCAAGAACCAGGGTCCTGGCGCGTGGTAGATGAGGGCGGCGGGCTGGATGGCTCCGCGAATGTCCCCCGGCCTTCGGCCTCCTGCGGCGTGCACAGCGTCCGGCCAGGGCTGGGAAAGGCGTTTGTGTTACCGCGAGGCCTCAACGTCGCGAGACCTCAACGCTGTTGACAAAGACCATTGATCGCCTAATATACACACATCATTGTGTGTACATGGAGTCCGCCGTGCAAGCTGCAATCAGTCGTGTTTTTATGAATGGCAACAGCCAGGCGGTGCGCATTCCGCACGAGTTCCGGCTTGATACCAGCCGGGTCGAGATTCACCGCAATGCCGAAGGCGATTTGGTGTTGCACCCATTGGCGATGGACCGTGGCACGGCCTTGCTTGAGGCGCTCAATGCCTTTGATGAGGACTTCGTGGCCCTGTTGGAGGCGGGCCAGAAAGAGAGCCCGCCAATGCAGGACCGGGAATCGCTGTGAGGTACATGCTCGACACCAACATCCTGATCTACCTGATCAAGAACAAACCCCCGTCGGTTGCCGACCGTATCAACGCCCTGGCGCCCAGCGACGAGCTTTGCATGTCATTTGTCACTTTTGCCGAACTGCTCAAGGGGGCGCAGCGCAGCACCAAGAAAGTCGATGTGCTGCGCCGGCTGGACGCCCTGACGCGGGTCATTCCGGTGCGATACGCCGTCAGTGCGGCCTTGTGCGAGCACTATGCTGTGCAGTTCACCCGACTTCGCGCAGTGGGTACGCCGGTTGGCGCCAATGATCTCTGGATTGCCTGTCACGCCTTGGCCGATGATTGCACCTTGGTGACCAACAACACCCGAGAGTTTGAACGGATTGACGGGTTGCCTTTGGAGAACTGGGCGCCTGACTCGCAATGACTCTGGCGGCAGATTAGGCGAGGAACCGCTCCTCAGTGGCTTACAGGGGCTGAAGTGGGTTGGCGCGAGCGTGAATCATTGGTTCGAGTATGATATCGGCATCAGA
>JAUXWC010000043.1 GCA_030685025.1 Rhodoferax sp. | reverse complement strand
GCTGATGCGCCAACTCACCAAACGCTTTGGCCCTATCAGTGTCAAAACCAGCGAACGCCTGCAAACCGCCACCGCCGAGCAGCTCGAACTCTGGACCGACCGCATTCTGGATGCCACCACCCTGGATGCCGTGTTCGACGCCCACTAAGCACGCAGCCCATGTCCAAAGTCAGAAAATGGTTAACAAAGCGGCGCTACCTGCCGACTTGCGCAGTTGACAAAATAGCGGCCAGCGCGCAGCCAACAAGGGCTACAGCCCAATTTGATGGGTTATTTGAGCGCGGCCGCACCCCATGGAAGTTTGGCGCATGACTGCGCACGACAACAGCTACAAGCTCCTGTTCTCGCACCCCGAGATGGTGCGCGACCTACTGGAGGGCTTTGTCCATGAGCCTTGGGTTGCCGAGCTGGACTTCAGCACGCTGGAGATTGTCAGTGGCAGCTACGTGGCCGAAGACCTGCGAGACCGCCAAGACGACGTTGTCTGGCGACTGCGCTTTAAAGATGACTGGCTCTACCTCTACATCCTGCTTGAATTCCAGTCCACGGTCGATGCGCACATGGCCGTGCGCATGCTCACCTACCTTGGCCTGCTGTACCAAGACCTGATCAAGCAAAAGCAGTTCACCCCCAGGGGCAAGCTGCCACCTATACTGCCCATCGTCCTGTACAACGGCAAACCCCGCTGGCAAGCCGCGCAAAACATCAGCGACCTCATCGACGTGCCACCCAACAAATTGCACGACTACACCCCCCAGCTCAAATACCTGCTGCTTGACGAAGGTGCTGTCGATGAAAGCGGCCCACTGGCACTGCGCAACCTGTCGGCTGCGCAACCTGTCGGCTGCGCTGTTCAGTCTGGAAAAAAGCCAAAGCACCGCCAACATGACGCACATCGTCACCGCGTTGATAGACTGGCTGGCGGCGCCCGGGCAAGACTCATTGCGCCGCGCCTTTGCCGTGTGGATGCGCCGCGTACTGCTACCCGGGCGCATGCCCGGTGTCACCATGCCCCAAATGGGCGATTTATTGGAGGTTAAAACCATGCTTGCAGAAACCGTCATTGAATGGACCCAGCAATGGAAACAGCAGGGCTTGCAACAAGGCTTGCTTGAGGGCGAGTTAAAAGGCAAGCTAGAAGGCAAGCTAGAAGGCAAGCTAGAAGGTCAAGCCACTGTGCTGATGCGCCAACTCACCAAACGCTTTGGCCCTATCAGTGTCAAAACCAGCGAACGCCTGCAAACCGCCACCGCCGAGCAGCTCGAACTCTGGACCGACCGCATTCTGGATGCCACCACCCTGGATGCCGTGTTCGACGC
>JAUXWC010000041.1 GCA_030685025.1 Rhodoferax sp. | reverse complement strand
CAGATCCAGCAACTCACACACGCGTGGATTGAACGTGCCAACGCGACCGTCGGCGTCGATCATGAAAATACCCTGGCTGATGCTGGCCAGCGTGGTCTCCAACAAACGCGCGTTCTCGGTCAGGCGGGCATTGAGCTCATGCAGCGCGGTTTCGGCCTGCTTGCGCTCGGTGATGTCCTGCAGCACCGCCACGCGTTTGACGGCCCGGCCGTCCACGATGGTCGTGATAGCGCGGGTACTCACCCAGATGTGCCGGCCCTTGGCCGTGATCATTTCCAACTCCATCTGGTGCATGGCCGGTTGGTCGGTGGCGTCACGACCGAACTTGGCGACCGCAGCCAGCGACTCGGGTGTAAAGAAGCGCAATGCGGTGGCCCGGGTGGGTGCATAGTCCTGGGGCGTTGTTTCAAGGATGCGGTAGACCCCGGCGGTCCAGAACAGCGTGTCACGAACAAAGTCGACCTCCCAGCCGCCAACGTGCGCGATCGACTGCGTTGCGTCCAGCAACACGTCCAACCGGCGGCGGGCCGCCTCGGCCTGAATGTGATCGGTGACATCCGCAATGGTGCGCACCAGGCCGCCCTGGGGCAGCACCTGCGTTTTGACTTCGAGCGTGCGCCCGGCTGGCGTCAGGCGCAGGTAGCGCTCGGGGACGGCGCCCCGGCCGGCGCCAGCAACGTAGTCACGCGCATAGCTGTCGACCAGGCTCATGCCGGCGCCAAAGTCGCCCCTGTTGCGCTGCAAATTGCCCAGCTCGCGCAAGGTCGGTCGGAGCGCAAAGAAGCTCTGCGGCACATCCAGCAGTTCGCATACGCGCAGGTTGTAGGTGTCGATGTGTCCGCTGGCGTCCACCACCAAGATGCCCTGGCTGATGCTGGCCAAGGTGGCCTGCAACCGGCTGGTTTCGTCCTGCAGCTTCTGATTCAAGTCGTGCAGCGCGGCTTCCGAGCGCATGCGCTGTGAGATATCGGTGTGGGTCCCAACCATGCGCAGGGGCTTGCCGTGCTCGTCGCGGCCTACCACCCTGCCGCGGCTCAGAATCCATTTCCAGGAACCGTCCTTGCAACGCATGCGCAGGTCCACCGCGTAGCTTGACGCCTGGCCGTCGTGGCAGGCTTGGGCCGCCGCCAACACGCCAGGCAGATCGTCGGGGTGAACGCGGGTCACAAATTCGTGGTAGCCCGGGCCGATCTCATCAACCGCGAAGCCCAGCATCTCTTTCCACTGGCGGGAGTGCGTTTGCTCCCCGGTGAGCACATTCCAGTCCCACATTCCCTCGCCCGAGCTTTCGAGCGCGAGCCGCCATGGGTTGTCGGGTCCGTGCCCCTCGGCGCCGGCCTGATGTGGCGCAACGGCTTCGCCCGGCGCCAGGTGGGGCGTCTGATCGTCCGTGCAATGGCCCAGGTCTTCGTTCACGTTGATTCACACGATGGTTCAGGGCGCAGTATCCCACCGTGTTAAAGGTCACGCTTGCGGCCAGCGCCGTGCTGGCGCCCACGCACCGGCCAGCCGCTCCCTTGCGGCATGCGCGTCCTACCACCAGATCACAGCGGTCTCGCCAGCATGATCGGCGTAATACAGCCGCAGCCGCAGCACGTACTTCTTGCCACGGGACATGCGCAGCTTGAGGTACGCGTTGCGGTCTTCGCCGCCGTCATCATCGCCCCCCCTGTACTTCAGTTCACCACCCACGTCCTCAAAAAGCACGATCACCGTGTCGGACGCGCCCAGGGTGCGGATCTCATAGGTCCGGCTTCGCACCGGCAGCAAACGCAGGTCGACTTGCTGGCCGCTGGCGATGTTGAGCGGGCGCGACTCCATCAGCTTGAGTTCCGGGAAACCGGACACCGGGCTTTGACCGGGGTAGAGTTGTCTGGCATAAGTCTGGTCGCGGGCGGATAGCCCGCCGGCCGGCTGCAGCGCTTGCGTCTGGTAGATCTCGGGCTGCTTGATCAGGCCGGCCTCGAACGGGTAATGCATGATCGAGTTGGGGTCCCACTGCGTGCCCTGCACACTGCTGTCGCTCAACTTGCGGATGATGTTGAAGAAGGTCTTCTGGCGCGGCCAGCTATTGGGCGGCTGGGCCAGCGCGGCGTATACCTTCTCCTCGTCCCAGACAATGCCGGAGAACGGGTTTTGGTGTTCGTGCTCGAAGCCCAGCGTGTGGCCGATCTCGTGGATCGCGGTGTCCAGATCGTTGGCGATGTTCCAGCCGAAGTTCATCGTGCGCCGGTCGGCCGCGACATTCAGGATCGCCCGGCCGACATAGGACCATGAGCCGTCACCGCTCATGAAACCGATGCGCACCATCGCCTGGTCACGCGAAGGTACTTCCTTGAACTTCAGTCCCAGCCCCAGGTCAGACCATGCCTTGAACGCCCGGCGTACGCTGTTCATTTGCGGCTCGGCCCCGGCCCAGCGCACGAAGGTGACACTGCCGTCGGCCAGCGTCACGTTCTGCCCATCGGTGGCTTGATCGAAGAAGTAGTAGCTCAGCTCGGTGCCATTGACCCACTTGTCGCCGAACGAGTTGACGGCACTGGCGCGGTCGGCGTTGACACCGGGGCCGAACTGTCGCGGCGTGGTCGGTCGCACGCTGCAATAGTGGTGCTTGTACCGCGGCGCCTTGTCGTCGGCGACGGTACCGGACTTGGATGCAAGGCTCTTGGCCATAGTGGTGCTCCTCGAAATTGCTTGCTTCGTGCCTCAACCCCGCACAGCGGACCGGGCTCGACACATGGGATCGCCACGCAGTCGCGCGCCGTCCCTGGCAAAGACTATGGTCGGCCAACAGGCCCGATCTTGCGAAATGTCAAGAACACTGCGCGCGCTGTTCAGCGACTGCGACTGGCCGTGGCCCAAGACGCCGTACGCCACGGCGCTCCATCCGGGCGGCGCACCTAATCAATTCTTTGTGGAACACTTCGGTTTTGCAAGAAATAGGTATCGAGAATGACTGGTTTATTCGAAGTGTGAATGACCCTACAGTCAGTTGCATTGACCAAGCAACAACGCTTGAAGGAGTGAACCATGCGACTGAGTACCCGCGGCAGATTTGCAGTAACCGCCATGATCGATCTGGCGCTGCGTGATGATTCCAATCCAGTGCCACTGGTTGATTTGGCCCAGCGGCATCGAATCTCCCTGTCCTACCTGGAGCAGGTATTTGCCAAGCTCCGGCGCCACCAACTGGTTGACTCGACGCGAGGCCCCGGAGGTGGCTACACCCTGGGCTATCGTGGTGACACGATTACCGTCGCGGACATTGTGACCGCCATCGAGGACGATGATATCGAACCTGATCCTCTGAAGCATGGCGGTGACCAAGGCACCCCTGACATGACGCGGGAGCTGTGGGACGGGCTGCACGCCACCATCCTGGCGTACATGAAAACAGTTTCGCTGCGCAGTCTGGCGGCTGAGCAAAGAGCCAAGGGCTTTCAGGTCGCGGCGCGCAGACCCACCAAGAACGGCGTGTCGGCCAAGTTCAAGCCAGCGTTTGCCCCAGAGCGCCCGATGGGGCCGAACTGGGTATTCGCGCTGGGCAGAGCGTAGCCCGTTGAACACATCCCTGGCCTGCCAAGGCGGCAGCAGGTGCATCTCCGCATGCTCCGGCCCACCGCGCTCGGTCGGCGGACGGCCTTGCGCGCGGACCCCTCAACTGTACTGGCGCAACAAGCAGGCCTTGCATTAGCATGTGGTCATGCGCGGCAGGCAGTCGCGCAGCTATCCATCCATCCAAAGGAGTGCCTATGTTTCCTGAATACCGTGATCTCATTTCGCAACTGAAGGCCACCGATCACCGTTTTAATCGCCTGTTCGAGCAGCACAACGCGGTCGACCAGAAAGTCAAGAACATGGAGTCCCGCATAGAGCCCGGCACCCACGAGGACATCGAGACGCTCAAGAAAGAGAAATTGCTGCTCAAGGATCAGCTTTACGCCATCCTGAAGAAGGCCAGCGGGTCAGCCTGATGACCATGGCCGGGTTTCCCTGACGTTCAGCGCCCGCCCCAAAGACCGGTGGCGTGGGCGGCGAGCAAGGGGTTCTGTGCTTGGCCAAGTTTGCGAGCTGCAAGGACCGCTTCGGCTGGCCCGCCAGACTGGACTCAACGTGCCAACGCTTCACACCATGATGCCGGGCGATCTGCCGAATTTCTGAAACCCCGCTACATTTGGAGCAGTCCACCAGGAATCGCTGACAACTTGGCAATTCACGTCATGGCACCAATCAACCCAGGCAATGATCGATGAAGTTTTTGTCGAAATTTGACGTGATCGCGCTGGGTTCGGCATTGCTGGTGGGTGCGGGCATGGCCTATCACCTGTCAAGCCGGATGGCCCCGCAGGTGCTGACCGCCGCGTTGCCGGAACTCTCACAAGACGCGACACCGGCAGGCGCAGCCGCCGACATGCCGCTGAGTTCCAATTCCAATGCGGCGGCCAATACGGCGGTGTTTGCCGGGGGGTGTTTCTGGGGAGTGCAGTCGGTGTTCCAGCACACCAAGGGTGTGCTGAATGCGGTCTCTGGCTACGCGGGCGGCTTGGCCACGCATGCCAATTACCGGGATGTCAGCTTGGGTTCGAGCGGGCATGCCGAGGCCGTGGAAGTCAGCTTTGACCCTTCCATAGTCAGCTACGCGCAACTCCTGCAGATCTTCTTTAGCGTGGCCCACGATCCCACGCAGCTCAATGCCCAATACCCCGACGAAGGGCCCCAGTACCGGTCCATCGTGTTTTATGTCGATGCCAATCAGCAGCAGTTGGCAAGGCGCTATATCGCGCAAATCGAAGCGTCCAGGGCCTTCGTAAAACCTATCGTGACGGAGCTACGGCCGCTGGCAGACAACGTGTTTCACCCCGCCGAACCGCTGCACCAGAACTTCGCGGCGCTCTACCCGGGCAATGCCTACATTGCGCAATTTGATGCTCCGAGACTGGAGAGATTCAAGACGTTCCTCCCGGCTTTGCACCGGGGTGTTCCGGTCTTGGTGCCGTAGAGCCAGACGCACAACAGCCCCCACGATCATTCGACCGTGACGCTTTTGGCAAGGTTTCTGGGTTTGTCCACATCCGTGCCCCGCGCGCAAGCCGTGTGGTACGCCAGCAATTGCAGCGGCACCACGTGTAGCAGCGGCGACAGGGCGCCGTAGTGCTCGGGCATGCGGATCACGTGTAGGCCTTCGCCGCTCTCGATCTTGGTGTCGGCATCGGCCAGCACATACAACACGCCGCCGCGCGCGCGCACCTCGTGCATATTGCTCTTGAGCTTTTCCAGCAGCGCGTCGTTGGGCGCCACCGTCACCACCGGCATGGCGCTGGTCACCAGCGCCAGCGGGCCGTGTTTGAGTTCGCCCGCCGGGTAGGCCTCGGCGTGGATATAGCTGATTTCTTTCAGCTTGAGCGCGCCTTCCAGGGCAATCGGGTAGTGCAGGCCACGGCCCAGGAACAGTGCGTTTTCCATGCGTGCAAAGTCATCGGCCCAACTGATGATTTGGGGCTCCAGCGCCAGCACGCTTTGCAGGGCGGCGGGCAGGTGGCGCATGGCCTTCAGGTGCTCGGCCTCCTGCGCTTCGCTCAGGCGTCCCTTGGCCTGCGCCAGCGCCAGCGTCAGCAGGAACAGGCCCGCCAGTTGGGTGGTGAAGGCCTTGGTGGAGGCCACACCGATCTCCACCCCGGCGCGGGTGATGTAGGCCAGCTTGCATTCACGCACCATGGCGCTGGTGGCCACGTTGCAGATGGTCAGGGTGTGGGTCATGCCCAGACTTTGCGCGTGGCGCAGCGCGGCCAGGGTGTCGGCCGTCTCACCCGACTGGGTGATGGTGACCACCAGCGTCTTGGGGTTGGGCACCGAGTCGCGGTAGCGGTACTCACTGGCCACTTCGACCTGGGTGGGTATCTTGGCGATGCTCTCCAGCCAGTACTTGGCGGTGCAGCCGCTGTAGTAGCTGGTGCCGCAGGCCAGAATCAGCACCGAATCGATTTCGGCGAAAGCGCGGTGCGCGGTGTCGCCGGGCGTGCGCGGCGTGGCGTGGTCAAACAGCTCGGGCACGATTGCCGCCACGCCGTCCAGCGTGTCCGCAATGGCGCGCGGCTGCTCGAAAATCTCCTTCTGCATGTAATGGCGGTACTGGCCCAGCTCGGCGGCGCCACTGTGGGCTTGCACGGTCTTGACCGGGCGCTGGGCTGGCGTGAGTGCGCGAAAGGTCTTGTCCAGCACCCAGTACTTGCCCAGTTGCACGTCGACCAGGTCGCCTTCTTCCAGGTAAACAATCTGGTCGGTCACGCCGGCCAGTGCCATTGCGTCGCTGGCCAGAAAATGTTCGGCCCCGTCTTTGCCCACGCCCAGGATCAGTGGTGAGCCGGCGCGCGCGCCGATCAGGCGATGGGGCTCGTCCTTGCAGAACACCGCGATGGCGTAGGCGCCGTGCAGATGCCCCAGCGAGGCTTTGACGGCTTCGAGCAAATCGCCGTTGTAGTGGCTGTCCACCAGATGGGCGATGACCTCGGTATCGGTCTGGCTAGCGAACACATAACCCTTGGACTGGAGCAGGGCACGCAGCTCGTCGTGGTTCTCGATGATGCCGTTGTGCACCAGCGCGATGCGCCCGGGCCGCTCGGTCGCCTCGGCGCCGCCCGGGGCACTGGCTTGCGGGCCGTGGCTGAAGTGGGGGTGGGCGTTGTGCACGGCCGGCGCGCCATGGGTGGCCCAGCGGGTATGCGCAATACCGGTGGTGCCCTCCAGCCGCACGGCCGCTACCTGGTCGGACAGCTCGGCCACCCGCGAGGTGCTGCGGGCGCGGCTCAGGCCCGCCGGGTGGGCCGGATTGCTGCCGTCCGAGTACACCGCGACGCCACAGGAGTCGTACCCGCGGTATTCCAGCCGCTGCAGGCCCTGGACCAGGATGGGAACAATATTGCGGGTAGAAACCGCGCCGACGATGCCACACATAGATGTCTCCTGATCAGTTAAGTTGTCGAGTCGATACTAGTAGTGGAACCATGAAATATGTAATCGGCCTTGTTCTCTTTATGGAAGACAATTTCAACATTCACAATTTATGACTTATTATTCAACTTGTCTATGATTTATGGAACAAATCACTATTGATGCCGTAGACATCCGGATTCTGGACGCCTTGCAACACGATGCATCGGTGAGCAACCAGGCTCTGGCCAAGCGGGTTAATACCTCGGCCCCGACCTGCCTGCGCCGGGTCAAACGCCTGCGCGATGCCGGCCTGATCGAGCGGCAAATTGCGCTGCTGAGCGGCGAGCGGCTGGCGCCCCTGATCGGGCACGGCCTGACCGCGATTGTGGAGATCACGCTGGAGCGCCAGGACCACCTGGCGCTGGAATCGTTTGAGCGGCGCGTGGCAGCGGATGCTGCCGTGCAGCAGTGCTACCGCGTGTCACCCGGGCCCGACTTTGTGCTGGTGGTGCACACCCGCCAGATGCCCGACTACCTGGCGCTGGCGCAACGGCTGTTTACCGAGGATGCCAACGTGCGCAACGTCAAGGCCTACTTCAGCGTCAAGCGCAGCAAGTTTGGCGCGGCGTTGCCGCTCACGGCGCCAGCGGCAGGCTGAGGCGCACGCAGCACCCGGCGCCGGTCTGCGCGCTGGCGCTGATGCTGCCGCCGTGGCGCTCGACGATCTTGCGCGCCAGTGCCAAGCCCATGCCGATGCCGGGGAACTCGGCCGCCGGGTGCAAGCGGGTAAAAGCGCGAAACAGCCGGGCGGCCTGCTCCGGCTGGAAGCCCACGCCTTCATCTCGCACCCACAGCACACATTGCCCGGCACTGCCGGCTTCCCAACCGATCTCGATAGCGGCCGGGTTCTGGTGGTCGCTGAACTTGAGCGCGTTGGCCAAAAGTTGCACCAGCATCTGCCGCAGCAGTGCCGCGTCCCCCGAGACGCCGGGCAAATCAGGCGCGACCCGCCACAACACGGCTCGCTGCGCCAACTCGGGCGCCAGCACTTGCTGCGCCTCGGCCACCAGCGTGCTTAGCGACACGGCCGATGGATGCAGCGCAACCCGACCGAGCCGGGACAGCTCCATCAGCCCATCCATCAAGCGGCCCATCTGCCGCGCCGCCTCGCCCGCAGTCTGCAGGTGCGCGTGATTGGTTCGGTCCAGCAGCTCGCCAGCGTCCTCGTCGATGATCTGCAGGTACGCCGTCACATGCCGCAACGAGGCGCGCAAGTCATGCGAGACGGAATAGGTGAAGTCTTCCAGCTCCAGGCGCGCATGCTCCAGCGCCTGCCGCAGGCGCGCATGGTCCTGGCGCAAGGCCTCCAGCTCGTCGCTCATTTGCGCGGGCGCTGCCAGTTGGCAATGCTCACTTGCCTGCCCCGCGCCACGCTCAGCATGCCAGCGGGTGTGTCTTGGGTGATGGTCGAGCCGCCACCGACGGTGCCACCGGCGCCCAGCGTGACCGGCGCGACCAGCACGCAGTTGCTGCCCACATGCACATCGGCCTCGATCACGGTGCGGTGCTTGAAGGCGCCGTCGTAGTTGGCGGTGATGCTGCCCGCGCCATAGTTGACCCGCTCGCCCACCGTGGCATCGCCCAGGTAGGCCAGGTGGTTGGCTTTGGCGCCCTTGGCCAGGGTGGAGTTTTTGACCTCCACAAAATTGCCAATGTGCACCTCGGCACCCAACTGCGCGCCGGGCCGCAGACGGGCAAACGGCCCGACCAACGCACCCTCGCCAACGGTCACGCCGGCCTGCTCGCCATCGATGTGGGTAAAGGGGTGGATCACCGCATTGGCCGCGATGGCTGCGTTGGCGATGACGCAGTTGGCGCCAATGCGCACGCCCTCGCCCAGCGACACCTGGCCCTCGAACACGCAGTTGACATCGATAGCCACGTCCTGCGCACACCGCAAGTCGCCGCGAACGTCAAAACGCGCCGGATCGGCCAGACGCACGCCTTGCTCCATGAATTGGCGCGCCTGCCGCAGTTGAAACGCCCGCTCCAGCTCGGCCAGTTGCACCGGGCTGTTGACGCCGGCCACCTGCACCGGGTCGGCAATCTTGTGCGCCACCACACCCACGCCGTCGGCCACGGCAAATTTCACGATGTCGGTCAAGTAGTACTCGCCCTGCGCGTTGTCATTGCCAAGCCGCGCGAGCCACGCCTTCAGGCGCGCGGCAGGCACCGCCATGATGCCGCTGTAGATCTCGCGGATGGCGCGCTGCTCGGCGCTGGCATCCTTCTGTTCGACGATGGCCTGCACGGCGTCGCCCTGGCGAACGATACGGCCATAACCCGTGGGGTCGGCAAAGTCGATGGTCAACAGCGCCAGCTTGTCGCCGCCACAGGCCTCAATCAGGCGGCGCAAGGTATCGGCCGCCGTCAACGGCACGTCGCCTGACAGCACCACCACGATGCCGTCATCCGCCAGCGCGGGCAGCGCCTGCTGCACCGCGTGGCCGGTCCCCAACTGCGGCTCCTGGCGCACGAACCTCAGGTCAAAACCGGCTGTATCCCCCGTGGATATTGACAATTCCGCTTCCACTTCCGTAGCACCGTGCCCGGTGATCACGACCACCCGGCGCGCCGATAACTGGCTTGCCGTGTCCAGCACGTGCCGCACCAAGGCACGCCCCGCCAAAAGGTGCAACACTTTGGGCAGGCGGCTCTTCATGCGTGTGCCTTTGCCGGCCGCCATGATCACCACGTCCACGGGACGGGCCATGTCGGTGCTGCCATTGATTAAATCCTGCGTCATGCTCTGCTCCAAAACGTCCTCCTCCAGTCGGTTGGCTCCCATTATCTTCGCGCTGTTGTGGTCCCTGCTGCTGGGCCTGAGTTTGGGTGGATGCAGCGCGGTGCGCATCGGCTACGGCAACGCCCCCAGTCTGCTGTACTGGTGGATCGATGGCTACGTGGACTTTGACGAGGCCCAGTCAGTCAAGGCGCGCGACACGCTGGCCGCCTTGCACGCCTGGCACCGCCGCCAAGAGCTGCCGGCCTACATCGCGCTGCTGCAAAGCGTGCAGACGATGGCCCCGGTCAACGTTACACCGGAGCAGGCCTGCGTGCACCTGGAAGTGGCACGGGACCGGCTGCGCGCCCTGCTGGCCAACGCCGAGCCCGGCATGGCGGCACTGGTGCCCACGGTCAAACCGGCGCAGATCGAGCACATCCGCCGGCAGTTTGAAAAGCGCAATGAGGGCTGGCGCGAAAAGTGGCTCGACGGGTCCGCGCAGCAACGCCGCGAACGCCGCATCAACCAGGCCGTGGAGCGCTATGAATCGTTCTACGGCACGCTTGAAGAGCGCCAGCTCGCGGTGATTCGCGCCAACGTGGAGCGCTCGCGCTTCGACCCGAGCCTGCGCTACCAGGAGACCCTGCGGCGCCAACAGGAAACCCTGCAGGCGCTGCGCCAGTTGCTGGCGGCGCCCAAGGCCGAAGCCGACGCGCCAGCGGCGGTGCACGAGGCCATCGAACGCGCACTGCGCTCGCCCGACCCGGTCATGCGCGCGCGCTTCGAGGCCGACTGGCAGGACAATTGCCGCGCCATCGCCGATCTGCACAACAGCACCACGCCGGCACAGCGGCGCAAGGCCACCCAGACCCTGAAGAACTACGAGGACGACTTGCGCGCCCTGCTTGTCACCGCACGCTGAATGCCCGGATCGACGGGGTGAAGCTGTCACTCAAAGTCCGTACTTGAGGAACAACTCCCGGTAGGCTTTGCCGGCTTTGACCTTATCCAGCGCCTTCGCGAATTGGGCAACCAGTGCGTCCGACGTGCCAAGGGTGAACGCCAGATAACCCTCGCCCGCCAGATCGGTCAGCTCGTGGAGTTTCTCGGCCTGCGCCGGATCGAGCCCGTAGCGCGGCGCGGCGTGCTGCAGCATGGTGGGGTCCTCGGCCAGGACATCAAACCGACCCGCGAAGAACTTGCGCAGATTCAGCTCGTCGTTCTTGGCTGGTTCAAGGTTCGCGGCGAAGCCATGCTTGGTGAGGTAGCTGAACCGGCCACCGTTGGTCACCACGCCGACTTTGTACCTCTTCAGGTCGGCTAAACCGGCAACGTGAACGTCCTTGCGGGTCTTGAGCCGATAGAGGTAAATCCTGAACGGAACAATCGCGCCGACCCATCGGTACTGCGTCTCGGTATCCTGGTTGCGGTAGGCGGTGAAGATCAGGTTATTGGGTTGCGCAAGCCGGGTTTTTTGAATTCTCGGCCAGGGCTCGATGTTGACCGGCACGTCAAGCCCAAGTTCGCGCAACACCAGTTGCACCACCTCGACCGCCATGCCAGATGGCTGGCCGGTGCTGGCTTCGATGTATTGGTACGGCGCTTCTTCGGGTGCATAGACGCCGATCTGCGTGGCGCACAGGTTCGCGCTGAAGACCGTCAGCGCCAACGCAAGCAGCACCCTCATGGCACGCCCATTAACGCCGGGCATCGTTGTTTTCGCCAAAGGGAAACTCAAGCCTGCAAGGCCGCCCACATCTCTTGATCGCGCTGCGCCGTCCAGATGCGCGGGTGCTTGACGCCGCTGGCTTCATCAAAAGCGCGGCTGACATCGAAGGGCAGGCAATGTTCGTAGATGAACACGTGGCCGAAAATCGGGTCCATAGCCGCGCGGGTGTGGGCCATGGCGGCTTTCAAGTCCAGCTTGCGCGCCACGGCTTCCTGGCCACAGCGGTACAGGGTCTGCACCCACAGGCGCGTGTAGTCGAGCGCCCGGTTGACGTCCGGATGCCCTTTCATGGCCGCGCCACGGCCAGGCACCAAATACTCCGCATTCAAGGCGCGCAGGGCCTCCAAGGTGGCAGGCCACTCCTCCAGTTGCGCATCGCCGGTGTAGACCCCCGCCTCGAACTCCACCAAATCGCCCGAGAACAGCACACCCTCTTCGGCCACCCAGGCGATGGTGTCGCCGCGCGTGTGGCCGGGGCCAGGATGCCAAATCTGCACCTTGACGCCCCCCAGATCGAGTGTGATGCGGCCCTGCGTGCCACCACCCACCACCAGCGTCGGCCAGGTCAGGCCCGGCACCGACTCGGCGCCCCGAAACAGGCGCGGAAAGCGCTCCATCTCGCTTTGCATGTCCTGCGCGCCACGCTCCACGATCAGCTCCAGGGTGCCTTCGCTAGCTATTATTTCAGTAGCGCCATGTTCAATAAAGGCGCTGGCTCCCAGCACTCTGACAGCGTGGTAGTGGGTCAGCAGCACGTATTTGATGGGTTTGTCGGTGAGGGCGCGAATGCGCGCTATCAGGTCCTGCGCCATGGCCGGCGTGGCGGTGGCGTCGCTCACCAGCACGTACTGGTCGCCAATGATCACGCCCGAGTTGGGATCGCCCTCGGCCGTGTAAGCCCAGCAGTGCGCGCTGAGCTGCTCGAAGGTGATGGTGCGGTCGGCCAGGTCGGCCTGCGAGGCAAACGCCTTGCCGGGCGTGGGGTTTGACATGCGGTACTCCAGGAACAGGGGCGATGCTGCATCCTACCGAAAACGCGCGCTCCGTGGAGGCCGCGCTGAATCCAGCTTCAGCGGCCAAGAAAAAGCAGTAAGCCGGCGCTACGCAGGCCATAAGATCGCGCCATGGCCATCAGCGTTTTCGACCTCTTCAAAATCGGCATCGGTCCGAGCAGTTCCCACACCGTGGGCCCGATGCGCGCGGCGCGTATGTTTGTGCAGGCGTTGCAGCGCGAGCACCTGCTGGCCGGCACAACCGGTGTCAAGGCCGAGTTGTACGGCTCGCTTGGCGCCACCGGCAAGGGCCACGGGTCCGACACGGCGGTGATGCTGGGCCTGATGGGGCTGGCACCGGATACGGTCGACGTGGACGCCGTGGCGGGCATCGTGGCCCAGATCCGCAACGAGCAGCGCCTGGTGCTGGCGGACGGACCGATCATTCGATTCACCGAGCGCGAGCATGTGCTGATGTACCGGCGCGAAGCCATGGCCGAACACCCCAACGGCATGAAATTCAGCGCCATCGGCCAGGACGGCGAGGTCTTGAAGGCGTCCAAGTACTTGAGCGTGGGCGGCGGCTTTGTGGTCACCGCCGGCGCCAGCAACGAAGCAGTGCTGACCGAGTACCGCAAAGTGCCCTACCCCTTTACCACCGGCGACCAATTGCTGGCGGTGTGCCAGGCACAGGGCCTGTCGATCAGCCAGGTGATGTGGGCCAACGAGCGCACCTGGCGCAGCGACGACGAGATCCGCACCGGGCTGCTGGGCATCTGGCGCGTGATGCGCGAGTGTGTGCAACGTGGCCTGAGCCGCGAGGGCATCCTGCCCGGCCCGTTCAAGGTGCAGCGCCGTGCCCCCATCCTGGCGGCGCAGTTGCGCGAACGCGCCGAACGCGCGCTGGCCGACCCGTTGTCGGTGCTGGACTGGGTCAACGTGTACGCCTTTGCCGTCAACGAGGAGAACGCCAGCGGCGGGCGGGTGGTGACCGCCCCGACCAACGGCGCGGCCGGAGTGATCCCGGCGGTGCTGCATTACTACGACCGTTTTGTAGGCAGTTCGAATCAGCGCGGCGCGGCGGCCAACAACGAGGACGGCGTGATCGACTTCCTGATGAGCGCGGCGGCGATCGGCATGTTGTACAAACTCAACGCCTCCATCAGCGGCGCCGAAGTGGGCTGCCAGGGCGAAGTGGGGGTGGCCTGCTCGATGGCCGCGGCCGGCCTGGCCGCGGTGATGGGCGGCACGCCAGCGCAGGTCGAGAACGCCGCCGAGATCGGCATGGAACACAACCTGGGCCTGACCTGCGATCCAATTGGCGGCCTGGTGCAGGTGCCCTGCATCGAGCGCAACGCCATGGGTGCCGTGAAGGCCGTCAACGCCGCGCGCATGGCGATGCAGGGTGATGGGCAACACGTGGTGTCGCTGGACAACGTGATCAAGACCATGCGCGAGACCGGCGCCGACATGAAGACCAAATACAAGGAAACCTCGCGCGGCGGCCTGGCGGTGAACATCGTGGAATGTTGAAGCCGGCAGGCGGGGCCGATGCACGGCGTGGCGCAATCAGCCCAGCAACAGCGCCAGACTGGCGTCCAGGTGTTCGGAGGGCAAGCGCTTGAAGCCCGAGCGGGCGTAACGCTGCAGGCGGCCCACCACCAGCGCGGTCAGCGCCGAGGCGCGCACCTGGGCATCCACGCTGGGCGTGGCCGAGCCGCCCTCGCCGGCATCCGGTCGCAAACACTGGCGAAAGGTGGATTCGATCTTGTCGAAAAACTGGTTCATGCGCTGCTGCAGGCGCTCGTTCTCGAACACCAGCGCATCACCCACCATGACGCGGGTCATGCCGGGGTTCTTCTCGGCGAACTGCATCAGCATGGCGACCATTCTGGCCACCTGACGCGCGCCCGCACCGGGCTCGGTCGAAGGGCTTGTCCCTTCCCGGTCGGCAATCTGGTTGATCAGCGAGAACACGGTCTGCTCGACGAATTCAATCAAGCCCTCAAACATCTGCGCCTTGCTGGCGAAGTGCCGGTACAGGGCGGCTTCGCTCACATCCAGCCGCGCGGCCAACGCTGCGGTAGTCACGCGCTCGGCGCCGGGCAACTCCAGCATGGCCGCCAGGGCCTGCAGGATTTGCACCCGGCGCTCGCCCGGTTTGGGCCGTTTTCGCACCGGCGTTGCGGTTTCGCTATCGGTGGCGGCCTGGGCTGGTGTGGGAGCGACGTCGGACATGGTGCAGGGCGTTGTGGTCGGCAAATTCTCGCACAGCCCCACCAAGGGTTTATGCGGAGTCCGGCTGTGGGAACCGCAATGTCATCCGCAAACCGCGCTCGTGGGCGCCGCCCGTCGCCACCAGACTTGCATGGTGAACCCGCGCAATTTCATCGGCAATCGCCAGGCCCAGGCCATTGCCTTCACCGACCACGCCCGAGGCCCGGTAGAAACGCTCCAGAATGCGCTCGCGCTCGGCCGGTGCAACACCGGGGCCGTCGTCTTCCACTTCCAGGAACGCCACCCGTGCCGTGTGCGCTGGGTCGTCCGCCGAGGTCACGCCGCAGCGCAGCGTGACGGTGCCGTGCGCCGGCGTGTACTTGATCGCGTTGTCAACCAGGTTGCCCAGAAGCTCGCGCAACAGCCACTCGTGCCCCGACACATGCACCGGCTGCGTCTCAAGCCCGAGGTCGATGTGCTTGGCGCTGGCGGCGTCCAGGTGCGCCTCCAACATGGTCTCGCACAGGTCCTTGAGGTCGACCCGTTGCAGTGGCTGGGCATCGATGTTGCGCGCGTCGGCGCGCGACAGGGCCAGCAGTTGGTTGGCCAGTTGCGAGGTACGCCGGGTCGCGTCGCGCAGCTTGTAGATCTGGGCGCCGGGAACGCGGATGGCATTGGGCGCCTCAGTGGCTGCGGCGCCTGCCTGGTTGGACGCCCCGGTCGGCGTGCCGGCCATGACCACTTGCGCCCAGGCTTCGACTTGCGCTTGCAGGCCAGCCAGGGGCGTGCGAAGTTGGTGCGCCGCGTCGGCGATGAAGCGCCGTTGGCTTTCAGCCTGGGCATTGACCAAGTGAAACAGCCGGTTGAGCGATTCCACCAGCGGGCGCACTTCCTCGGGCGAGGCCTGTACATCAATCGCACTGAGGTCGCGCGGCGAACGCCGCTCCACCGCTTCTTTCAGATCGAGCAGCGGTCGCAAGGCCAACCGGACCGCCCAGTTCACGGCAAACAGCGCCACCACCATCAACACCAGATTGGGCGCCAGTACCTTGATCAGCACCAACCGAACCCACTGCTGGCGCGGGTCCGAGCCATCGGCCAGGCGCACCACCAGTTCTCCGGCGGCGGTTTGCACGCGTTGCGACGCAATGCGGTAGGTGACCCCCCGCTTGGCCTCGCTGACGAACTCGGGCTCATGGGTGGCGGGCGTCGATCCGCCCAGCCAGGCGTCGCCCAGCAGCAGCGTGCCGTCGAGATCAACGATACCGAACGCCGACACGCCGGGCCGGTCCTTGAGGAACTCCTGCACCGCCGGAACGGTCAGCAGCAGCGGCGGATCGCGCTCGGTCTTGCCCTTGGCCACGATCGAGTCCGCCAGCAAGGGAAGCAGCCCAAGCAACTGGCGGTCTTGTTGCAGGGCCGCATTGTCGGCAAAACGGTAATCAAACCAGGTGTTGATCAGGGCCAAAACCAGCAAGGGCATCAGCAGCATCAACAGCAGGCGGCGCTGCAGGCCCGAGCTCGGCAGCGAGCGCCACATGATCAGCTCGGCGTGCCGCTGCCGCCACCCTCATCGGGCACGGCCAACTCCAGGCGGTAGCCAAAGCCGCGGATCGAGCGCAGGGCGATGCCATGCGGCTCGAGCTTGCCGCGCAGCCGCGAGATGTAGACCTCCACCGCGTTGGGGGTGATTTCCTTGTCCCACCCAGTGAGCGCCTGCAACAGCTTGTCCTTGTTGGCGGGCTTGGGGGCGTTGATCAACAGGTACTCCATCACCGTCCACTCGCGCGGCCCGAGCTCGATGGGCAGGGGCGGCGCGTTGGCCGCCAACCGAATACAGGCCAGACGCGTGGCGGTGTCCAACTCCAGCGGACCGAAACTCAGCACCGCCGAGGTGGCCGCCTGCGAGCGGCGCAGCAGGGCACGCAAGCGCGCCAGCAGTTCAGGCAGCTCAAAGGGTTTGACCATGTAGTCGTCGGCCCCCATGTCCAGGCCTTGCACCCGATCATGCAAGGCGTCACGCGCCGTGAGGATCAGCACCGGCACGGCGTGGCCCTCCTTGCGCAGGCGCTGCGTCAGCGCCAGGCCATCCATGCTAGGCAGGCCGAGGTCGATGATGGCCACGTCAAACGCCTCGCTGCGGCTGACCTCGATGGCGCGCTCGGCGCTGCCCACCCAGTCCACCGCGTAACCGGCATCGGTCAGCCCCAGCTTGATGCCGCTGGCCACCATCACATCGTCTTCGACCAGGAGCAGGCGCATGATCAGTGCGAGCGGATCATGGTGCCATAGGCTTGCTCGGTCAGGATTTCGAGCAGCATGGCGTGCGGCACGCGGCCGTCAATGATGTGCACCGAGTTGACACCACTCTTGGCGGCGTCCAGCGCGGACGAGATCTTGGGCAACATGCCGCCATGGATGGTGCCATCGGCAAACATGGCGTCGATCTCGCGCGCGGTGAGATCGGTCAACAACTTGCCGGACTTGTCCAGCACGCCGGGCGTGTTGGTCAGCAGCACCAGCTTCTCGGCCTGTAGCACCGTGGCCAGCTTGCCCGCCACCACGTCGGCATTGATGTTGTAGCTCTCGTTGTGTTCGCCAAAACCGATCGGACTGATGACCGGAATGAACGCATCGTCTTGCAGCGCCTTGACCACGCTGGGGTCGATGCTGACGATGTCGCCGACCTGGCCCACATCGTGCTCCTTGCTGGGGTCGCTGGCGTCGACCATTTTGAGCTTCTGGGCGCGAATCATGCCGCCATCGCGCCCGGTCAAGCCCACCGCCTTGCCGCCAGCCTGGTTGATCAAGCCAACGATGTCCTGCTGCACCTGGCCCGCCAACACCCACTCGACCACCTCCATGGTCTCCTCGTCGGTGACCCGCATGCCCTGAATGAACTCGCCCTTCTTGCCCAGGCGGTTGAGCGCGGTCTCGATCTGCGGGCCGCCGCCATGCACCACCACCGGGTTGATGCCGACCAGCTTGAGCAGCACCACGTCCTCGGCAAAATCGGCCTGCAGTTCGGGGTCGGTCATGGCGTTGCCACCGTACTTGATGACCATGGTTTTGCCATGGAACTTGCGGATGTAGGGCAAGGCCTGCGCCAGGATTTCGGCCTTGTCGCGCGGGGTGATCGTCAGGGGTAGGGTCATGGCCGGTTCTGATGGTGTGCGTAAGCCGCAAATTGTGCCGCATCTGGCGCCGGCGCCATTTCCACTTGGCCGGCCCGAAAATCAGCGCCGAAGCCAGCGCGGCACTTTGAAGCGCACGATCATGAAGTAACCGGCCAGATAGGAGGCCACGAACATGGCGCAAAACAGCATCAGCACTGGGGTGTTGTTCCAGAACAGCACCGCCGGCGCCACCGTCAGCGAGGTGAAGCCCCACAGGTAGGGCGAGGTTTTGTTGTTGCGCATCAGCATGCGCCGCGCGGCGTCGTCGTGAAACACACCACGCACGATGCGGCGGTAGATCAATTGATGAAAGTGCAAGGTATCGGCCACACCCGGCGAGCCGCCACGCGCCAGCTTGCGGTAGATCGAAAAGATGGTTTCCCACACCGGGTAGATCAGCAGCAACATGGGAAACCATGGCGAGACCGGCGCGTGCCGTTGCACCAGTAGGATACTGGCCAGCGCCACCACCACACCCCACAGGTAAGCGCCGCCGTCGCCGGCAAACAGCAGGCCACGCGGGTAGTTCCAGAACAGAAAGCCGCCGGTGGCGCCGGCCAGGCAAATCACCATCGCAGCCAATTCGCGGTCACCCATCAGCAGGGCCACATAGGCGATGGCCAGGCAGGCCAGGATCGCGACGATGGCCGCCAGTCCGTTGTAGCCATCGATGATGTTGAAGCTGTGCGGCAGGCCACACACGGCCAGAAAGGCCAGCGCGACGCCGACCCACGGAACCGTCGTCAGCCAGGCGTCCAGCATCGGTACACCCAGGCGGCTGACGCTGGCGTCGAGCAGGCTGCAGGCCATGACCGCCGAGACCGCAGTCAGCAGCAGGCGGTCGCGCACCGAGACGCGCTGGGTCACGTCTTCATAGACCCCCGCGGCCAGCGCCGGCAACGCCACCAGAAACCAGGGCCAGGCGCTTGACCAACTCACCTGCACGTTAAGAGAGCTTCCCCAATTGGCGGCCAGCGCCGCATAGGCCCAGCCCACCGCCAGTCCCAGGAAGACGTTGATGCCCCCCAGTCGCGGCACGTCGCCAGAGTGGAACCGCTGTAACTTGGCATAGCCGTAATAGCCGGCATGCTTGGGCGCCAGCCGGATCAGTGGCGCCGCCGAGACCAGCGACACCAGGAGTGTCAGGAAAACCAGGAAAGCCATGTGAGATTGTTTCACGGCGATTATCGTTGCGTCAGCGGCGTGTTGCGGTCCACGCGGCCAAGGCAATGCAGTTGATCCATTCAATCATCGATACAGGAAACGCCAATACGGGGCCGAGCACCACAAGCGAAACATGCTTTGCACATGCCAGATCAGGTGGCGCAGTCGACGACCGGTGGCGCGTTGCGCCAAGTGGACCACATCCACCTGCGCGCACCGCAAGCGGTAGCCCTGGAGTTGTAAGCGAATGCAAATGTCGACGTCCTCGCAGTACAGCCGATATCGCTCATCGAAACCGCCCAGTCCTCGGTAGACCTCGGCCTTGAACAGCATGAAGGCGCCATTGACCCAGTCCGCGCCGTCGGACTGCTTGCGGCCCAGGCAGACGCGACGAAATAGGCTCAGCGGGGTGGGTAGCGCGCGCTCGAAGTCCTGGCGCTGAGCGTTTTCGTCGAGTTGCACCGGGTAGGCGCAGCCCGCGCGCGCCTCGCTCAAGGCCGATCGCAGCGCAGGGAAGGGGTTGCAACCCAAGCGAAGGTCGGGGTTCATGACACAAAACAAGGGTGTGCTGACCCGTGCAAACGCCTGGTTGTGGTTGGAACTGAAGGAGCGCGGCGCCCGATTCTCCAGCACCGTGATCTGGAACGGCCAATCGGTACTGGCCACAAAGTGCTGCAGAGCCGGCTCGGCCAGATTGAGCGTCAGAAGCACTTGGGACACCTCTTCGGCACAGTGGGTCGCGAGCTCACGCAACAAGACCTCCACGAGCGCGCCGTGACCATGGCTGACAACGGATACGCTCACCGGGCCCACAACACCGCCGTTCCCAGCCCACTGCATTGCGCCATCCGGTTGACCTCTCGATGTGCGGACACTTGCGGCCCACGGAACCGCGATTCTATCGACGCACGTGCAAGGACCCGAACCTGGCCACCGCCAACTTGTCTACCCGACCAAGGGCAAGCCGCTCAAACTGGCCACACCACGCCGTGGTCGTTGAGGATGGCGTCCAGCGGGATGTCGTGCGGCTCGGGTTCGAAGTCGGGCAGAAAACCCGATGCAAAGCCAAGACCAACAGTGAAAGGATGATGCCCCAGGGTGGCCAGCATGCGGTCGTAGAAACCACCGCCATAGCCCAGCCGGTAACCACCTGCCGCGTACCCCACACACGGCGCGAACAGCAGGGTCGGCACGATCACCTCGGTGTCTTTGGGCTTGGGGATACCGTAGGCGTCTTCTTCCATCGGACAACCGGGATACCAAGCGTGGAAGGTCATGGTCTTGTGCACCTTGTCCACCACCGGCAAGCCGATCCGGCGCGGCTGGGGCTGGTCCAGCAACTCACCGTCTTCCTTCCAGCGGTGCAGGGCGGGCAAGGGGTCGAACTCGCCCTTGATCGGCCAGTAGGCGCCAATGACGGTGTCGGGTCGGCCGATCAGCCAGATCCGCATGACACGCTGCAATAGATCGGCACGCTGTAGCCGATCTGGCAGGTTCAAACGTTGCTCTATCAGCGTCTTGCGAAGGGCTTTCTTATCCGGCCCATGGGACCCGTTTGATTTATCCATAATCCCCACATGCAGTTTTCACCCATTTTGACATCGTTCGCTCTGCTGGGGGCACTGACTTTGTCATGCGCGCCGCCGGTTCTGGCACAGACCAGCGCCAGCGTCAACAGCGGCGCCGACGAGACCATCCAGGAGATGCACCGCGCCTACAAACGCCTGGACCGCAAACGGCTCAGCGCCATGCTGCCCCAGGCCAAAGGCCACCCGCTTGAGCCTTGGGGCGCCTACTGGGAATTGGCGGCACGTTTGGACACGGCACCCAGCAGCGAGATTCAGGATTTCCTTAGCCGCTACGCCGGCACTTACCAGGAGGACCGCCTGCGCGCCGACTGGCTGGCAGTGCTGGGCAAGCGGCGTGACTGGGCCACCTTCAATGCGGAGTACCCCAAGTACCGCATGAGCGACGACCGCAGCCTGCGTTGTTATGCGCTGCTCAACGAGTTCAACGCCACCGGCGTCGGCGTGGCGCAGCAGGTCGAAGAGACCTGGCTGGCGCAGAAGGACACCGACGATGGCTGCGCGGCGGCCGCCGAGCAACAACTCAAGGCGGACAAGCTCAAGGCCCACAGCGTCTGGCTGCGTGCGCGCCTGGGTCTGGAAAACGACCGCCCGAAAGTCGCCGCCCAGGCCGTGGCCCTGCTTGGCAAAGACCGGGCCGAGACGCTGAACACGATCTACGGCGCACCGGCCAAGTACCTCACCGCCAAGTTCACCGCCTTGCGCCCCCCGACCAAGGAGCTGGTCACGCTGGCGTTGATCCGGCTGGCCGTGGTGGACGCCGCGGCGGCGGCCAAGGAGGTGGGCAAGCTGCGCTGGAAGACGCAACTCACCAGCGAGGAGCGCAGTTGGGTCTGGGGCGTGATCGGCAAACGAGCCGCTCAGCGCCTGTCGAGCGAGGCGCTGGCCCATTTTGAACATGCCGACAACAAACACTTGCACGACGATCACCTGGCCTGGAAGGCGCGCGCCGCCTTGCGCGCCGGCCGATGGCAGGTGGTGCAGGACGCCATCGCGGCCATGGGCGAGGCGCAACGCAAGGACCCCGCCTGGGTCTACTGGAGCGCGCGTGCTTTGACCAAGCTCTCCAGCACCGAGGCCGCCCGCGCCCAGGCCACCGCCCTGCTGCAAAGCATTGCCAGCGTCAAAGGCTTTTATGAGCAGCTCGCCCTGGAAGAACTGGGCCAGCGCATCACGGCGGCACCCAGGCCACCGGCCTTGACGCCTGAAGAGAAGGAAGCCGCCCGGCTTAACCCCGGCCTCAATCGTGGTCTGTACGCGATCCTGATCGGCCTGCGCGGCGAGGGCACACGCGAATGGAACTACAGCACCAACCTGCACGTGCGCGGCGGCATGAGCGACCGCGAACTGCTGGCCGCGGCCGACTTCGCCTGCCAGCGCGAGGTGTGGGACCGCTGCATCAACACCAGCGAGCGCACCCGTTCGGTGATCGACTCGGAGCAGCGTTTTCCGATGCCGTTTCGCGACGCGGTGTTCCACCGCGCCGCCCAGATCGGCCTGGACCCGGCCTATGTGTACGGGCTGATCCGCCAGGAGAGCCGCTTCATCATGGACGCACGCTCCAGCGTGGGCGCCTCGGGGCTGATGCAGGTGATGCCGCCCACGGCCCGCTGGACCGCCAAGAAGATTGGCCTGGTCAATTTCAGGCCGGAGCAGATCAATGACCGCGACACCAACATCGCCATTGGCACCGGCTACCTCAAGCTGGTGCTCGACGATTTTGCGGGCTCGATGCCGCTGGCCGCCGCCGCCTACAACGCCGGCCCCGGTCGACCCCGAAGCTGGCGCGGGCAGACCGGCGACCCGGTGATGGAAGCCGCCATCTGGGCCGAGAACGTGCCGTTTTCGGAAACCCGCGACTACGTCAAGAAGGTGCTGTCCAACACGGTTCACTACGCGGCGCTGATTTCCGGTCAGCCGCAATCGCTCAAGGCGCGCCTGGGCTCGATCGGACCGCGCGAGGCCGGTGCCTCGGACATTAATGTGGAGTTGCCATGAAACGAGTTCTGATATTGGGTGGCACCGGCTTTGTCGGTCGCCACCTCTGCGAGAAGCTGACACGCGAAGGCTGGCGGGTAACCGTGCCGACCCGCCGTGCCGCCAACGCCAGCCACATCCAGATGTTGCCCGGCCTGCAGGTTGCGGTGGGCGATGTGCACGACCCGGCCACCCTGACCCGGATGGTGGTCGGACACGATGCGGTGGTCAACCTGATCGCGGTTCTGCATGGGACAGAGGCCAGCTTTGGCAGGACGCATGTCGAGTTGGTGCAAAGCTTGGCGCGGGCCTGTGCCGCCAGCGGGGTGAACCGGCTGGTGCACATCAGCGCCCTGGGCGTTGACGACCGCCAGAGCGACGCCGCGCCTTCGATGTACCTGCGCAGCAAGGCACGCGGCGAGGCCGCGCTCAAGGCCGCGGCGCAGGCGTCCGGCTTGGCCCTGACGGTGCTGAGGCCGAGCGTCATCTTTGGCGACGGGGACAAGTTCCTGACCCTGTTCGCCCGGCTGCAAGGCCTGTTGCCGGTGCTGCCGCTGGCCTGTGCCCAGGCACGGTTTCAGCCGGTGTGGGTCGAAGATGTCGCCCAGGCAGTGCTGCGCTGCCTGCAGACGCCCGCCACCATCGGTCAGACCTACAACCTGGTCGGGCCAGAGATCCTGACGCTCCAGCAGTTGGTGCAGCTTGCGGCCCGGGCCGGCGGCGTCAACCACGGGCGGGGCCGCCCGGTGTTGCCGCTGCCCGCCGGCCTGGGCCGGCTGCAAGCCTGGTTGATGGAGTGGCTGCCCGGCGCGCCGCTGATGAGCCGCGACAACCTGGACTCGATGAAGATCGACAACATCGCCCATGACGGGCTGCCCGGCCTGCAGGCCCTTGGGCTGACCCCCACCTCGGTTGGGACGGTCGCGCCGACCTACCTCGGACACATCGACCACCACGGCACCCTGCAGCGCCTGCGCCAATCGGCGGGGCGATAGCCATCCCAACATCCGACAATCAGTTGAGGACAGAGCTGAAGGTCTGTCCCGCAAAGTGAACAGCCAACATCCGACAATCAGTTGAGGACAGAGCTAAAGGTCTGTCCCGCAAAGTATCAGGAGATCCCCATGCTCACCCTCTACATCGGCAACAAGAACTACTCGTCCTGGTCAATGCGCCCCTGGGTGTTGCTCAAGCAGGGCAACATCCGCTTCGAGGAAGTCAAGGTGCGCTTTGATTCGTTCGACGCCGACTCGCAGTTCAAGACCACGGTCACCGCCATCACGCCCACCGGCAAGGTGCCGGTGCTGGTGGACGAAGACCTGGTGGTGTGGGACACGCTGGCGATTGCCGAATACCTGGCCGAGCAGTACCCGCAAGCGCAGCTCTGGCCCGTGGACCGCGCGGACCGCGCCCGCGCGCGCAGCCTGTGCGCCGAGATGCACAGCGGCTTCACCGCCTTGCGCGGCCACTGTCCGATGAACATCGAGGCCAGCCTGCCCGATGTCGGCGCGCTGATCTGGCGCGACCAGGCCGGTGTGCGCGCCGACGTGGCGCGCATCGTGGCGATGTGGTGCGCCCTGCTGGCCGAACACGGCGGCCCGATGCTGTTTGGCACCTTCTCGGTGGTGGACGCCTACTACGCCCCGGTCGCCATGCGCCTGCGCAGCTACGCCCTGCCGGTGCCACCCGAAGTCACCGCCTACATGGATCGGCTGTGTGCGCTGCCAGACGTGCAGGCCTGGATCGACGGTGCATTGGCCGAGCAGGATTTCCTGGCCTTTGAAGAACCCTATCGACTCAAGCGTTGAGGGTCATGAGTCTGGAGCGACACCCCAGGTGACCAAAGGGGCCCGTGGCGGTCCACGTTAGCGCGCCGCCAACCCGCTCAAGGCAAGTGCAACCTGGATGCCAGCCTTCAGTACAAACGCCCAGCCAATGCAAACGATTCGGTAAACTGCCCCGATGGACATCTACATGGTCGGCGGTGCGGTGCGGGACGCCCTGTTGGGCTTGC
>JAUXWC010000150.1 GCA_030685025.1 Rhodoferax sp. | reverse complement strand
ACCCTGACCGGGCAAACCGATCTGTCTGGCCAGCAAAGGATTGGCGCCGCGTTCAACCGAGCGCACGCGAGAGCACGCAGCGTCGAATCAAATCTGACCGGCTTGCGCCTGCTGCCTACCGCCGAAGACATTGCCGCCTTGAAAGCTGACGGTTATGTGGGCGATGTCATTGCCGACTTGCGAGATAGACAGGGCGCCCAGGGCGACGACGACGCGCGAGACGTCGCCACCCACGCGTTGGGCATCCTCACCACGCTATTGGCCGAGCGGCAGGCAACGAGAAGCACCACATGAAGCTGCTGAGCATCAAGGTTGAGCAACTGCGCCAGTTCCGCCAGCCCTTCGAGCTGTCAGACATTGCGCCAGGGTTGAATCTGTTTGCCGGCCCCAATGAGGTCGGCAAGAGCACGCTGGTGCGCGCCATTCGAGCCGCGTTTTTTGAGCGCCATCGCTCCACCAGTGTGGACGACCTGCTGCCCTGGGGTGAACCATCGGCCACGCCCACTGTTGAACTCAGCTTTGAAGTCGGGTCCCAGTCGATGCACCTGCGCAAGGCCTTCCTGAACAAGAAGCGCTGCGAGCTCAAGGTGGGCACCAGGCAGTACGACGGCGAGGAGGCCGAGCACTATCTGGCCGAACTGCTCGGGTTCGGGTTCCCCGTCCGCGGCGCCAGCAAACCCGACCACTGGGGCATCCCCGGCCTGCTGTGGATCGAACAGGGAAGCGGGCAAGACATCGCCGTGCCGGTTGGCAACGCCACCGATCACCTGCGCAAGGCGCTGGACCAGTCAGTGGGCGAAGTGGCAAGCAGCCAGGGTGATGACGTCATGACCAAAGTTTGCACCCAACGCGATGCCCTGTTGACGTCCACCGGTCGGCCACGGGCGACCTACGCCGAGGCCCTTGCCGAGCGAGATGCGCTCGCCGAGCAGGCGGCTGAACTCGATCAGCGCATCGCCCACTACCAGCAGCAGGTCGATCAACTCGGCACCCTGTCGCAAGAAGATGCCGAGGATCAGAGAACAAAGCCCTGGGAGTCCTTTCGCGTCGAGCAAGCGCTGGCCGAAGGCCGCATGGTTGTCATCGAGGAGCGCAGACGCCAGTTGGCCGCCGACCACGCCGCGCAGGCTCAGCTTAAGGAAAAGCAGAAACTCGTCGAAGACCAGTTGCATGGCTTTGACGCGCAGCAAAAGGACCTGAAGTCACGAGAGCAGGCCTTACTGGAAGCAGACACGCTGGCCAGCTCGCAAAAGGCTACCTGTGAATCCTGGACTGCCAAGAGCCTTGAGGCCCAGGCGGCCCACGCCGCCGCTGGCGAGTCGCTTGCGATCGCACGGCAAGAAGACTTGCGGACCGACCTGACACGCCGCATGACTGAGGCCGAAGCCAGCGAGCGACGGATATCCGAGACCTTGGCGAAGGCCGTGGCCGAACAGAGCCGCCTGGTCGAATTTCAGAAACTGGCTGGGCAAACGGTGCTATCCAAGAGTGACATGGCCCGATTGCGCGAGCAACAGGTCAAGTTGAGCGAGCTGCGGATTCGCCAGGAAGCCGCCGCAACCCGCCTGCGCTTCGACCTGGTGTCCACTGGCGTCGTCACGCTCGCCGGGCAACCATTAACCGGCCAGGGAGAGCAACTGATCACGGTCGATTCGGGCTTGCACATCGAAGGCGTGGGCGAGTTCCGCATCATCCCTGGCGGCACCGATTTGGCCGAGCTGGCGCGGGAGGAGCGCGAATTGTTGTCGGACCACCAGGCACGCCTGCAACGAATTGGCCTTGCCACACTGGCCGACGCCGAGGCGCGGTATGCAAACCACCAACAAGCGCTGCTTGACGCCAAACACGCGGACCGGGCCGTTTCGCAGCTCGCGCCAGACGGCATCGATGCGCTGCGCGCAGAGGTGGCCACGGCCAATTCGCGAAAAGCTGAGGCACAGGGCCTGCTGAGCCAGTTGCCGAGCACGCCCGCGCAACCCGTCGGGACCTTGGCAGCGGCCACACGACGACACGCCGCAACGGCGACGCACCTTGAGACGGTGACGAAAGTAGCCTCTGAGGCCCAAATGGCTTTGCTGACCACGCAAACCCGGCATGAAAGCGCCGTGCGCGAGCGCGACGCCTTGCTGAATCTGCTGGCGACACCGGAGCGACAGGACAAGCAGCGCAGCGTCAATCAAAACCTGCTGAACGTTCGGGCCGAACTCGATGCCTTGTCGGCCCGGGTAGTGGCGCTGCAGACCGAGTTGGATGCCGCTCGACCGGACATCCTCGCCCAGGACATTGAGCGATTCAAACGCAGCGCGGAACAAAGTGACCGACAGTTTCGCGAGCGCAGCACCAACATCACGGTGTTGCGGGCCAAACTGGAGGAAGCCGGTGCACAAGGCCTTGAGGAGAAACGCGCCGAGCTCGCGGTGCGGTGCGATGGCACCGCGCGACGCGTCAAAGAGCTCAAGCTCCGGGCCGAGGCCTTGGACCTGTTGGTCAACCTGCTGGACGCGAAACGCCAAGCCTTGACCAGACGACTACAGGCCCCGCTGCAAAAGCACATGCAGCGCTACCTTCAGTTGCTGTTTCCGCAAGCCACCCTGGAGATCAGCGAGGACATGACCCCCGGCCGCCTGACCCGGCCCGGAACGCGTGGCCAAGAGTCTGGCAACTGTGATGCCATGAGTTTTGGCGCGCGCGAGCAAATCGGTGTGATCAGCCGCCTGGCCTATGCCGACCTTTTGAAGGAGGCCGGGCGACCCACCTTGATCATCCTGGACGATGCGCTGGTGCACAGCGATGAGCAACGGCTTGAACAAATGAAGCGCGTTCTCTTTGACGCGTCACAGCGGCATCAGGTGCTGCTTTTCACTTGTCATCCAGCGGCGTGGCGGGGGTTGGGTGTGAGTCCTCGATCAATTGGTTTGCGTTGAGGGTCATACCGGATCCACCTCGCCGAAGATGGCGAGCCTGAAATTCATGCCCGGTCACTATTTGTCCTCTATTATGGACAAATTGGCAGCTTTATGTCCATAATAAGAACATGCCACGGAAACCACCCACCGTCTTTCCTCAGGAGCAAAGGCTGCTGTCTGCCCTGGGAGAGCGGTTGAAGCTCGCCCGACTGCGCCGCAAGCTAAGCAATGCGGTGGTGGCTCTGCGCGCAGGCATCTCGCGCACATCCTTGTACAAGGTAGAGGCAGGTGACCCCGGCGCAACGTTGGGCACCTACCTTCGCGTGCTGGCCGTTCTTGGCCTTGAGGGCGACATCAACGCGCTGGGCGCCGACGACAAGGTCGGTCGCAAACTGCAGGACTTGGCATTGGAGCCACTCCACTCATCGGCGCGCCGGCGCAGCACGACGTCAAAGGCGAACACTGCGCTTTCGCCTGCGGCATTGAGGGGGCCAGGAGTGGAGTCGTCATGAAGAGCAGCGAAAACAACGTCCTGGAGGTGTGGCTCGACTGTGACCTCGGGCCCGCGTGCCAGGTCGGGACGCTCGCGCACGACCGTGGGCAGGTTCGCTTCCACTACGACCGAAACTGGCTCAAGGATGCACGTGCATTCGCACTCGACCCAGACCTGTCGCTTGACGAACACCCATTTTTTCCAAAGCCAGAACTGGCCAACTTTGGCGTATTCTTGGACTCCTCGCCGGACCGGTGGGGGCAAACGCTGATGAAACGCCGTGAAGCGCTGCAAGCCAAGGACGAGAAACGCAGCCCGCGTACGCTGTACGCTTGGGACTTCCTCATTGGCGTTCAGGACTTCACGCGCCAGGGCGCATTGCGCTTTCGCATTGCCGGCACTCAGGAGTTCTTGGGGAACGAGAAGATGGCGGCCCCCCCCGTCACAACACTGCGCGAGCTCGAGGCGGTCGCCTATCAGCTCAGTAGTCGCCGAATCGACGACCTGGATGCGCTGCGCAAGTGGCTGGCCGTTCTAGTTGCACCAGGTGCATCGCTCGGGGGAGCCCGACCCAAGGCCAACTTCACCGAGGCCGACGGCTCTCTTTGGATTGGCAAGTTCCCGGCGCGTGACGATGACCGAGATGTGGGAGCGTGGGAATACGCGGTGCACAGTTTGGCGACAAAAGCGCGCATCGACGTCCCTGCCGCCAAGTTGGTCCGCCTGAGCAACGACTTTCACACCTTCTGTGTTCAGCGCTTTGACCGAGTCAACGGTGCGCGACGGTTCTACGCCTCTGCCATGACCCTGCTTCGCAAGGAGCACAGCGAAGGAACCAGCTATCTGGAACTGGCACAGTTCCTCCGCTCGAAGGGAGACGGCGCCCATGCGGGAGCGGACCTGGAGCAGTTATTCCGCAGGGTTGCCTTCAACGTGGCCGTTGGAAACAGGGACGACCATCTGCGCAATCACGGATTCATGCTCTGCGCGAACGGTTGGCGGCTTGCGCCAGCGTTCGACGTCAATCCGAACATCGACAAGGCAGAACATGTCCTGAACATTGACGATGCGGACAGCCGCCCAAGCCTGGAGACGGTTCTCACCACAGCACGGTTTTATGGACTCTCTGCAGACCGAGCCAAGCAGGTCGTCGAAGAAGTCGCAAGCGCAGTTGACAACTGGGGCGATGCCGCGAGGAAGGCTGGAATAGCCGCAGGTGATGTCGAATTGACCGCTGCTGCGTTTTCCGCGCATGCCGAGTATCGCGTGTGAGCGCTGGTCGCTGGAACTGCCCATCCTGGCACCTGCCGAGCTGTATGGCAGCAAACTGGTCGCGGCAATGGATCGCCAGCATCCGCGTGACTTGTTTGCCGTACTGAAGATGTTCGAGTCCAGTGGCTTGTCGGACGCGACGGTTGAATGCTTCGTCACTTACTTGGCCGGTCACAACCAACCCGGACGCCAGCTACGCTGTCAAGTTTTCCGGTCGCGTGGCGTTTGTCCCGATGGTGATGCAAATGGTGGGAACCAAGCAGCTGCCCAGTGTGAAGGACGATGCCGCCATGAAACGCGAGGCCGAAAAAGTTTCCAAAAACCCCGAGGTCAAGACGATGACCTATCTCGGAAATGCGCGGTTCAATCTGGAGTCGGACGCCGGCCACAAGGCAGGTTCCATGACCAATCTGATGGGGATGATCCTTGTCAGCACCGACAAGTCGGGGGTGATGACGATTGCGTCGGGTCGGCTCAATGACAAGGACAAGGCGCAGCTCAAAGACCTTGGGCTGACTGTCACCGGAAAACTTGAAGTGGCGCTACCCAGGAATGTCGAAGTGATTTCGAGCAATGCCACTTCGAGCCCGAAGTTCTTTGGCCTGGTCGGGACCTACTCGTGGAAGATTGGCAGCAATGACGATGCGCCGATGATGAAGATTCGGTTCGCAAGATGAACATCAAGTTTGGACACGCGTGTCCAAAGTGACTTCGCCCCCTTCTTCACACCGATCCGAAGCGATGTTTCGCGGCGAACACTTTTCGTCAATGGCGGCCCACTGTTCGTTCAAAAGTCGAATGTCACCTCTTATTCCCTGTCTTTTGTGCGAAATAGACCGTTCATGCAAGCAAGAATTGCTCATGCCCGAGCAAGGAACCCAAGTGACTGAACTTCGATTGATTCGACCGATGGAATGGTGGCCGCGGAATTCCGGCGCCAGGAAAGTCGCCGCGAGCGGGCTGCTGCGCGCTCGACGTTACCCGAAACCTCGTCAAGGGAAGTCCGTACCACACGAATCGTCGGACGCTGAAACCATATGTGAAGGTGGCAAACCGTGACCATCAAACCCGCCTATCTCGATCTTGCTTCGACCGCCGAATACGTCTCGTTGAGTGAATCGACCATTCAAAAGCTGGTGCGATTGGGGCAATTTCCCAAACCGCGCCTGCTGTCTGGTCGGCGCGTCGCGTGGCTGGTCCCACCCGAGAACAGCGGCTACGGTCGCGCGGGCAAGCCCGTTTCGGTGGCCAACGCCTCGAGGTGATCCGAAAGCTTGCTCAACCACTCGCGCTTTTCCAAGTCGTACGTGTACGAGTTGTAGGTGCGGATCATTTTCTCCTTTGGCAAGTGGCCGAGGATTGCCTCCCCAACCTCGTCGCCGCTGCCCAAAGATGCGAGCAGCGTCCGTGCTGTACGCCGCAGGTTATGGGGGGTCCAGTTCGATACCGGGCATTTGAGAGCCCCCTTCTTGACTGAATTTGGCATCAAACTGTAAATGTACGTAGAGAAGTCATGTTGGGTGTACTGCTCGCCTCGAAGATCTTCAAACAACCACCCAGACTCACCAACGGCCTCACGCCGACGCCTGACCGTCTCCAACGCGCGCCCGAACAGCGGCACGCGCAAATCCACGGCGTCCAGCACTCTGGCGTTCTTGGTCTGAGACTTGGGCACGGTCCACCACCAGCCATCGTGCTCCGCAGTGATGTTTTCAGCGCGCATGGCGAGGAACTCGGACCCCCTTGTGCCTGTCCACAAATACATCACCACGCAATCACGGCCCAACTGGTGCATGTCGCTGATCCAACGCAGCAAGAGCCCGACCTCCTGTGCGCTGAGCGCACGGCGTGCCCGTCCCACATGCTTGCCGCCGATGATTTTCCCTTGGCTCTTGAGTCGCCCTCGCATGATGCTGCGCCAATGGTTCGGCGTGTGTTCGGGCAGCCGACCGGCATCCAACGCGAAATCCCAAGCCGCACCCAGCAGTGACCTCAACTTTGCCGCCACCGTGGGCGTGCCCTTCCTGGCGTCGAGCGTGTCAAAAGCTACGGCCCGGCTGATGGCGGCCACTGGCAGATCGCCTATTTCGTCGATGACACGATCAAGTGCGCGCTGCGCAGCGATAGCGCTGGCGGCGCCCCGGCTGGTAATCAGGTGCCCCGACACGTAGTCGCGGACAACCTGTCCAACCGTGGTTTGGTCTGGTTTCGTGACCGCCGGGCGCTTCTTCACCTGACGCGGTGGCGCCGGTGTGACACCGTCGCTACGTTGCTCGCGCAGGGCGTGCCACTGCGCCATGGCCGCGCTGACCGGCATGGCGGGCCAATGTCCGATGGCAACCTGCTTCATTTGCTTGGTTTGCACGGCCTGGAACCTGTACGTCCAGGTCTTGCGCGTGGCGCTTGCCACAAGCCGCAAGCCGCAAGCCGGGACAGTCGGCGATCAGCATATACTTGCCGGGTTGCAGTAGCTTGGCTGCACGGGTGTCGAAGGGCATTCACTGTCTCCCCGCCGCTGTTCGCCGAAACCCTACGGCAAAACCTACGGCAGAGACCCAAGTGTAGATGAGTTCGGATATGTGTCAATGCCGTTTCCTACGGCTGGTGTTACGGCAAAAAGTCCAACGGCGACAGGCACTTACGGAATAAGTTGAGTAAAATCAACAGGTTAGAGATTGCGGGTGTAGTTCAATGGTAGAACGGCAGCTTCCCAAGCTTCATACGAGGGTTCGATTCCCTTCACCCGCTCCAAACACCATCGTCGGTCATACCGACCGCTGGCAGGTTCCCCGGTCCGCCTCACCATCGTCCCGCCACACGGGGCACCCACTCTTGGAGAAAGTAATTGCAGCTCGTTTGTCTCGATCTAGAAGGCGTTCTTGTTCCGGAAATCTGGATCGAATTCTCCAAGCGCACCGGTATCCCGGAACTCTCCCGCACCACGCGTGACGAGCCCGATTACGACAAGCTGATGAAGTACCGGCTGGACCTGCTCAAGGTCCACAAGCTGGGCCTGCCCGACATCCAGAAAGTGATCGCTGAAATGGGGCCGATGGCGGGTGCCAAGGACTTTCTGGACGCGCTGCGGCGCGACTACCAGGTGATCATCCTGTCCGACACCTTTTATGAGTTCGCCATGCCCCTGATGGCGCAACTGGGCATGCCGGCCTTGTTCTGCCACAAGCTCGAAGCCGATGCGTCGGGCTTCCTGGTCAACTACCACTTGCGCATGCCCAACCAGAAGAAGGAAGCCGTGCAGCGCTTCAAGGAACTGCAGTTCAAGGTCATGGCCGTCGGCGACTCCTACAACGACACGGCGATGCTGGCCGAGGCACACGCGGGCATTCTGTTTCACCCGCCACAAAACGTGATCGACGAGTTTCCGCAGTTTCCGGTGAC
>JAUXWC010000019.1 GCA_030685025.1 Rhodoferax sp. | reverse complement strand
CGCTTGGTCACCGGCATGCGGCCCCTGAACACGCTCAGGCGGTTGGGCCAGTGCGCGAAGTTTGGAAAGGCCACCACGCCGATGCGCCCGACCCGCACGGTCTCGCGCAGCATCACCTCGGCATTGCGCAGGTGCTGCAAGGTGTCGATCTGCAGCACCACGTCGAACGAGGCGTCGTCGAACATCGACAGCCCTTCGTCCAGGTTGAGCTGGATGACGTTGACGCCACGCTTGACACAAGCGAGCACATTGGCGTCGTCGATCTCGATGCCGTAACCGCTGCAGGCGCGGGTGTCGGCCAAGTGCTGGAGCATGGCGCCGTCGCCACAGCCCAGATCCAGCACGCGTGAGCCGACCGGCACCAGACTGGCAATCGCTTGCTGGGTTGCGGCGTCGCTCACTGGACGCTATCGAAGTAGGAGCGCACAACGCCCATGTAGCGCGGGTCATCGAGCAGAAAAGCATCATGCCCGTGGGGTGCGTCGATCTCGGCGTAACTGATGTCGCGCCGGTTGTCGAGCAAGGCCTTGACGATCTCGCGGCTGCGCTTCGGACTAAAACGCCAATCGGTAGTGAAGCTCACCAGCAGGAACCTGGCTTGGGCACGCGCCAGCGCCAGCGCCAGGTTGCCACCAAAGGCGCGCGCCGGGTCAAAGTAATCCAGCGCGCGGGTGATCAGCAAGTAGGTGTTGGCATCGAAGTACTCGGCGAACTTGTCGCCCTGGTAGCGCAGGTAGCTTTCTATTTGAAACTCAACTTCCTGGGTGGTGTACTGGTAGTCGGCCACGGTGTGCAATCCACTGCCGGCGTCGGCGCCTTCTCGACTGACGGCGGCGCGCAACTGCCGTCCAAACTTCTCGTTCATCACATCATCGCTGAGGTAGGTGATGTGCCCAATCATGCGGGCGATGCGCAAGCCACGCTTGGGCACCACGCCATGCTGGTAGAAGTGGCCGGCGTGAAAGTCGGGGTCGGTGACGATGGCGCGACGCGCCACCTCGTTGAAGGCGATGTTCTCGGCGGTCAGATTGGGCGCACTGGCGACCACCACCGCATGGCGCACGCGCTGCGGGTACTGCAGGGTCCATGACAGGGCCTGCATGCCCCCGAGCGAACCACCCATTACGGCCGCCAGCGTCTCGACACCCAGGGCATCGAGCAAGCGCGCCTGGGCGTTGACCCAGTCCTCCACCGTCATCACGGGGAAGTCAGCGCCGTAGACGCGTCCAGTTGCCGGATTGATGTGCATCGGTCCGGTCGAGCCAAAGCATGAGCCCAGGTTGTTGACGCCGATGACGAAGAACTTGTTGGTGTCAAGCGGCTTGCCCGGTCCGATCATGTTGTCCCACCAGCCTTCGGACTTATCCTGCCCGGCGTAGACGCCCGCCACATGGTGCGAAGCGTTGAGGGCGTGACAGATCAACACTGAGTTGGACTTCGCGGCGTTGAGCGTGCCGTAAGTCTCGTAACTCAGAGCGTAGTCACGCAGCGATCCACCGCTCTGCAAGGGCAACGCACTGGCGAAATGCATGGTCTGGGGCGTGGCAACAAGAGACATGGTCAAAAAGCAAAAAACCCGGTAACGCTAAACGCGGGACCGGGTGACCTGTGGGGTGGCGGGGACCGTTTTTAGCTGAATTTCGAAGCTCCAGGGCTTCGGCGCCCGCAATCTTGGAAATCAAATCGGCGCAAGAAACAAGTATAGATCGAAGTCCCCCACGGCAGCCGACCGCTCAACCGAGCAAGGCCCACAGCCCAAGCCCGGAGAAGATCAGCGCGGAACTCAGGTGCACGATGCGGATCGGCACCAGGCGCGTCATGCGCTCCCCGAGCCAGACCACCGGTGCATTGGCCAGCAACATGCCCAGCGTCGTGCCAATGACCACCGAGGCATAGGCGCCGTATTGCGCGGCCAGCATGACGGTGGCGATTTGGGTCTTGTCGCCCATCTCGGCCAGGAAGAACGCGACCACGGTGGTTCCAAAGACCCCGAAGCGGGGAGCCTTGCCAGCGGCTTCGTCGTCGAGTTTGTCGGGAATCAGCATCCAGACCGCCATCGCAATGAAGGAGCCGCCCAGCACCCAGCGCAGCACGTCCGGCCCCAACAGGGTGGTGACCCACACCCCCAAAGCGCCAGCCATGGCATGGTTGGCAATCGTGGCCACCAGAATGCCCGCCACGATCGGCCACGGTTTGCGAAAACGCAGCGCCAGGATCAGTGCCAACAACTGGGTCTTGTCGCCCATTTCGGCCAGCGCCACGACACCGGTTGAGACCAAGAAAGCTTCCATCGGTCGATGGTAACCGACGCATCTGGGAGCCCAGAATGGGGCACAACGGGCCCGACTCCGCACGCAAACGGGCATGCTGGCTCGGTCCTTGCTTTACTCTGGTGCGTTGCTGTTGGTCGACGGATTGACGCACCAATTCAAGGCAATTTACTCCTAAGAGGCTCTCATGGAAGCACTAAAACAGGGCGCTGACACCCTGTTCATCCTTCTCGGCGCGGTCATGGTGCTCGCCATGCACGCTGGCTTTGCGTTTCTGGAGCTCGGTACCGTCCGGCGCAAAAACCAGGTCAATGCACTGGTGAAGATCCTGGTGGACTTCTCGGTCTCCACCGTCGTCTATTTCATCGTTGGCTACGGCGTCGCCTATGGCACCAGTTTCTTCATCGGGGCGGAGCAACTGGCGGCCAAGAACGGTTATGAGTTGGTCAAGTTCTTCTTCCTGCTGACTTTTGCCGCCGCCATCCCGGCCATTGTTTCTGGCGGCATTGCCGAACGGGCCAAGTTCTGGCCGCAGTTGATTGCGACGGCCGTGATTGTTGGTTTCATCTACCCCTTCTTCGAGGGCATCGTCTGGAACCAGCATTTTGGCGTGCAGGCCTGGATCAAGGCGTTTACGGGCGAGGAGTTCCACGACTTTGCCGGAAGCGTGGTGGTCCACGCGGTAGGCGGCTGGATTGCCCTGCCGGCGGTCATCCTGCTGGGCGCGCGCAGCAACCGCTATCGCAAGGATGGCGCCATTTCGGCCCATCCACCATCGAGCATCCCGTTTCTGGCGCTCGGCGCCTGGGTACTGACCGTGGGCTGGTTTGGCTTCAACGTGATGAGCGCTCAGACACTGGGCAAGATTTCTGGTCTGGTCGCGGTCAACTCCCTCATGGCCATGGCCGGCGGCACGCTGGTGGCCCTGCTGGCCGGCAAGAACGACCCCGGTTTCGTACACAACGGCCCGCTGGCCGGCTTGGTCGCGGTGTGCGCAGGTTCGGACCTGATGCATCCCGTGGGTGCCTTGGTGGTGGGTGGCATCGCCGGTGGCATTTTCGTGGTGATGTTCACGCTGACGCAGAACAAGTGGAAGATTGACGACGTGCTGGGCGTCTGGCCCTTGCATGGCTTGTGCGGCACCTGGGGTGGCATCGCGGCCGGGCTTTTTGGCAGCAAGGCCCTGGGTGGCCTGGGCGGCATCAGTCTGGGTAGCCAACTCATCGGGACGGCCCTGGGCGTAACCTGGGCACTGTTCGGCGGAGTGGTGGTTTACGGTGTGCTCAAGGCCAGCATGGGCCTGCGACTGAGCCAGGAAGAGGAGTACGACGGGGCCGATCTGTCCATCCACAAGATCAGCGCGACGCCCGAACGCGAAGTCAACTGGTAGCGGGCAACACCTGCGCACCCCGCAACAGGCCGGCTTCAGGTCTTTTTCGGCTCCACGGCCTTCGCTTCATCCATGGTCAGGCCCTTCATCTGCTTGCACGACCCCTTGGCGACGTACTTCCATTCGCCCTTGTCCATATCCACTTTGGCCTGGCCCGCACAAGAATGCGCGCCCGAAATACTGGCGCAGTCGTTCTGGCCGGCCTTGGAGATGCCAAAGCACTTCTCCTTCTCCGCGGCATGCGCCGGTGCCGCAACAAAAGAGAGAGACATCAGCGACGCCGCAGCGGCGGCAATCATGGCACGTTGGTTCATTTGAATCACTCCTGGTGGTAAACGACTTGAGAACATCACCAGTCTGAGCGCGGTGTAGTCCTGGCCCGCGCCATCCTGGTAATGGTTTGGTCAATCAAGGAAAGCGATTCTTACACCGGGACCCGGAATTTGCTGGTCCGGTGCTTGAAATGGCCGCGGCGCAGTTCAGAGCAGTTCGGCAATTCGATCCCATGCCTCGGCTGGAATGCGCCCCTCATACTTCTCGACCACTTGACCGGCTTTGTCCAGCAGGTAACTGGTGGGCAAGCGGACCGGTTTGCCGAACGTGTCACGGTAAGCGCTGTCGCCCGCCCACAGTGTCGGCGCCGGTTGCGCCATCGGGGTGGTCTTCAGGACGAGTTGGTCGTAGTCCCGTACATCCTGCAAGCGCCGGTCCACACTCACGGTGACCAGTTCGAACGGGCTCGCGCTCCAACCTTTGGCGTTGGCGCGCAGCTCGGGCATCTTGTCCCGACAGACGGCACATTCGGTCGACCAGAAGACCACCAGCACCACCTTGCCGCGCAGGGACGAAAGGGCGAACGGTTCTCCGGCGATGGTGCGTCCCTGCAAGGCGTGAGGACTTTTGAGCTCAAGCGACCACGACGGCGACACGAATGACAGACCAAATAGAATCGACACCAACACCCTGAAAACCAAAGACAGTCCGCCCATGTCGGCTCCCAAAGCCAATTGGTCGTCAGGCTGACGGCGTTTCTTACACCAGGAGTATGGTCATCCACGTCGCAGCCGCCCCTTCCTTTGAACAACAGCTCGTTGATTGCCGTGACTACTTGATGCGGTTTGCGCGTCTGCAGTTGCGAAACGACGCGTGGGCGGAGGATGCGGTGTCCGAAACGGTATTGGCTGCGTTGGCCAAACCACAATCGTTTGGCAACCGATCACAACTCAAGACGTGGCTGGTCGGCATCCTCAAACACAAGGTGATTGACGCCTTGCGCCACCATCGCCGCGAAGTCAGTGGCTTGTCGAGCTCGGACGACGACGAGACGGATCCACTGGAATACCTGGGCTTCAAGGCCGACGGCCACTTTACCGAGGCCCCGGCGCAGTGGGGCAATCCCGAGCAACAGCTCAGCAGTCGCCAATTCCTTGAGGTGCTGGACGCCTGCGTCAACAAATTGCCCGCTACGCAGGGGCGCTTGTTCTTGATGCGTGAATGGCTGGAACTCTCCAGCGAGGATATTTGTAAGGAGCTCAGTCTGACGCCGACCAACCTCTACGTCCAACTGCACCGCGCACGCCTTCGCCTGCGGGAATGCCTGGAACTGAATTGGTTTGCCAAGCCCAAGGCCACATGATGCTCATTCAACGAACCTGCAAGGAGGTCGCCGCCCTGTTGATTGCGCGCGAAGACCGTGTGTTGCCCTGGGCTGATCGGGTCAGGCTGCGCCTGCATTTGGCGATTTGCGCGGCCTGCCCGGGCTTTGAACGTCAGGTCCTGACCATGGGTAATGCCATGAAGCAGTGGCGCAACTACGAGACACCAGAGCCATCTGAGGCGAACCATGACAGGCCGGCGAACCCGGGCGTATGAGCGCCACGCCGGGCCGCCCCAAGCAAGCGCGCGCCGCAGTGCGCGGCACGAAGCAACTCCAGTGAGCCCTGCTACCATCAATTGGTGCTGATTGCAGCTGCAGTTACTCAAATATTTGTGAAACTTCAAAAGTTCAAGCATAATGGCCGCGTATCGCCGTTTAGCGGCGGTATTAGTTTGCGGTGTTTAGTCAGTTTCGCGTCTGCTTTAAGTCTTCATTGGTTTGTTGATTGCGGGTTAATTGCGGTTATTGGACTCCATCGCGTTTTGAGTTCTTTTGAGGAGTCCTTTCATGGGCAACAAACTTTACGTGGGCAACCTGCCCTATTCTTTCCGTGACGAAGATCTGCAGCAGACGTTCGCTCCCCACGGTACCGTCACCAGCGCCAAGGTCATGATGGAACGCGACACCGGTCGCTCCAAGGGCTTCGGCTTTGTTGAAATGGGCAGCGACGCCGAAGCGCAAGCCGCTATCAATGGCGTCAATGGTCAGCAATTCGGTGGTCGCGGTTTGGTCGTGAACGAAGCTCGCCCAATGGAAGCTCGTCCCCCCCGTACTGGCGGCGGCGGCTTCGGCGGCGGTAGTGGCGGCGGCGGCGGCGGCTTTGGTGGCGGCAGCCGCAGTGGCGGCGGCGGCGGTGGTGGCTACGGTGGTGGTGGTGGCGGCGGTAGCCGCAGTGGCGGTGGCGGCGGTGGTGGCTACGGCGGTGGCCGCAGCAGCTACTAAGACCCCCTGGCTGGCCCAAGCCATCCAACAATAAGGCTCCCTTGGGAGCCTTTTTCCTTTCCGGCAATCGGTAGTAGATCTTCTCAGGGCACTCAAGTATCTGAGCGACGCGGCTTTCTGGCGCGGCCCGCAAATATCCGATCAAACAGCCAGTTCGGCAGAACTCGCAATAGCCTCGCAAGCCATCCCATCTGCCACGGAATGACCCGGTAGCTGACCTTGGCTTCGATGGCCGCGACGGCCTTGTCGGCAAAACGGTCTGCGGGCATCAGGAAGGGCATGCTGTAGGCGTTGCGGCGGGTCAACGGAGTGTCAACATATCCCGGCGAAATCGTCACCGCCGTGACGCCGCTACCCCGCAGTTCCAGCCGAAGGCACTCGCAATAGCTGATCAGTGCGGCCTTGCTGGGGCAGTTCGCGCCGTGCCCGGCAAATCCGCGGATGCCGTTGAGGCTGCCGATGCCCACCAGCGTGCCCGAGCCACGCCGACACATCAGATCAAGAAAAGGGTGAAAGGTGGCGGCGGTTCCGATGTTATTGGTCGCAAACGTGTTCGCCATCACATCCAAGTCGGAGCGATGCCGCGTATCCACACCAATACTGATGCCCGCGCAAGCCAGCACGACATCGGGCAACCCTTGCTCAAGCAGACAGGCCTGGGCGGCCGCAACGATGCTGTCAATCACCGACACATCGGCTCGGTAGACGCGGTACCGGTCCGCAGCCATCTTGTGCGAAGTCGCCCATGCAACGATCTCCTCAGTGCGTCGGGCCACCAGCGCCAGCGAGTAGCCGGCCTGGTAGAACCGCCATGCCAGCGCCTGCCCAAGGCCGCTTGATGCACCGGTGATGAACAGCAGTTTGGCCATCGGTCATGCACCTGCGATTTATTTCGGGCGCGCCGCCACCAGCGTGCCGCGCACACGACCTTTGAGCGCGATCACGCGCTCGACGTTGTCATAGTCCATGGCGTCGGCCGTGAACCGATCATCACCAAAGGTGAGTTCAACCGGCAGGTGCGATTTGACGCGTTCGTCGGCCACGAAAACATGCAGGTACTCACCCCGGTAAGCCAGCTCCGGCACGGCCTTGCCAGCCGTGTCCACGGCGGATGCCCTGATCACGCGCGCGCTGCCGAACAATTCGAACTCGGAAACATCGCCATTCGCCAGCGCGCGCTCGGCATTGGCAGTGGTCAGCCGGCCAGTCAGATCGAACGACCGGATGCGGACCGAATCGATCTCAAGCGTGTCGGTGTCCGGGTAGTGGCGCGCTTGCGTTCCCAGTACCTCGGACTTGAGGCGCCCGGAATCGTCAAATGTCCGAACCGAGAACTTGTGCATGAAGTAATCCGGTTCGTGACGCGCCGGGCCTGGCGCCTGAGGTGGGATGAACACCGGGGTGCTGCGAACCAGCCAATAGGTGCTCAGCGCCAACAGGCCCATCAATACAACAGGCAGGTACAGCGATAAGCGCGCCCAGGCGGACCGCAGCAGGGGGGTCACCGGATGGCGTCCTCAAACAGCCCGGCATACCGTCCACTGGCCACCAGCAACAAGTCGCAGAACGCGCGAACCGCGCCGTGCCCGCCATGCTCGGTGGTGACATGATCGGCGAGCGCCTTCACTTCGGCGTGCGCATTGCTCGGCGCGCAGGAAAAGGCGCAGTGCCGCATCATTGCCAAGTCGGGCCAGTCGTCCCCCATGGCTGCCGCCTGTGACCAATCCAGTCCGAGTTCCCGCAGGGTCCGCTGGGCTGCCGGCCCCTTGTCTTCGGTTCCAAAGTGGGCGTGCACGACGCCCAACGCCGCAAGCCGGTTGCGCAACGCCAGGGAGTCCCGCCCGGTAATGATGGCCGGCACGATACCGGCGCGCTGCAGAAGCTTCAAGCCATGCCCGTCCAGCGTGTGAAAGCGCTTGATGCTTTCGCCAGTTTCCGTGAAGTAGAGCCCGCCATCGGTGAGCACACCATCCACGTCGAAGAAGGCGACGCGAATGCCCTGCGCCTTGAGAAGCAAGGCGGGCGGGTAACTCAGCGCGGGCACCATCAAATGACCTTGGCTCGCATCAGATCGTTGGTATTGAGGGCACCAATGAGTCGGGCATCGGCGTCGAGCACCAACACACTGGTGATGCTGTGGTGCTCCATCAACTCCGCCACCTCGACCGCCAAGGCCTCGGCCGAGATCGTGCGCGGCTGGCGATGCATCACTTGCTGCGCGCTCATGCCCCGCAGATCCATACCCTGCTCGATCAAACGACGCAAATCCCCGTCGGTGAAGACGCCCAATACGTGAGACTGCTGGTCAACAATGGCCGCCGCGCCCAGGCCCTTGGCGCTCATTTCCCGCATCAACTCGCTGAAACTGGCATCGGGACCGACCTGGGGCACTGCGTCGCCCACGCGCATGACATCGCTGACATGCGTCAGCAGTTTGCGCCCGAGCGCGCCGCCCGGATGGGAGCGCGCAAAGTCTTCGGCCTTGAATCCCCTGGCATCGAGCAAAGCCACCGCCAACGCGTCCCCCAGCGCGAGCTGGGCCGTCGTGCTCGCCGTAGGTGCCAGATTGAGCGGGCACGCCTCTTTGTCGACACCACAGTTCAGAAAGACATCAGCATGACGCGCCAAGGTGGATTCCGGATTACCCGTCATCGCGACCAGGGGAGCCCCCAAGCGCTTGAGCACCGGCAATATAGAGGTCAATTCGTCGGTCTCGCCACTGTTGGAAATCGCCAGCACCAGATCCACGGCCGTGATCATGCCGAGATCGCCGTGGCTGGCTTCGCCAGTGTTGACAAACATCGCAGGGGTTCCGGTCGAGGCCAGCGTAGCGGCAATCTTGCGCCCGATATGACCGCTCTTTCCCATGCCCATCACCACAACGCGACCGGTGACCTCCAGCATCAGGGCAACCACGCGGGCGAACGACAGACCGACGTGTCTCTTCAGTCCCATCACGGCCGCAGCCTCGATATCCAGGGTCTCCAAAGCCAGGCGTATGGCTTGCTCCGCCGGGTCGGGCGGGCGCGCAACAGGTTGACGTTTCATGCACGCATTTTATAGAGCGCCTGGGCAGTTGCTAGGATGCGGGTATGTCGCCGCTCGAACTTACCTTGCTCTACCTGCTGGCAGCCGTGCTCGGCGTGGTCGCCTGCCGGTACCTCAGGCTGCCCCCCATGCTGGGCTATCTGGTCGTCGGTGTCGTGATTGGCCCCAATGCGCTGGCCGTCGCAAAGAACGCTGAAGGCGTTCGTTATCTGGGCGAGTTTGGCGTGGTCTTCCTGATGTTCGTCATCGGGCTGGAGTTCAACTTGTCCAAGCTACGGGCGATGCGTCGCCATGTCTTTGGGCTTGGCCTGTTCCAGGTCACGCTGACGATGCTGGGCGCCAGCACGATCATGCTGTTGATCGGCGTGATCGCGCCGCAACGCTGGGGCATGAGTTGGCAGACAGTGGTGGCGCTGTCCGGCGCGTTGGCGATGAGCAGCACCGCCATCGTGGTGAAACTGATGACGGATCGGCTGGAGATTGAGTCCGAACACGGCAAGCGCGTGATCGGCGTCCTGCTGTTCCAGGACCTGGCCGTGGTTCCGTTGCTGGTGCTGATTCCCGCTTTGGGCGCACCCGGCGAGCGCCTGCTGGAAACACTGGCGGTGGCGGCGCTCAAGGCCACCGTGGTGATATTCCTGTTGCTAGCCGGTGGGCAACGCCTGATGCGCTGGTGGCTGACCCTGATCGCCCGACGCAAGAGCGAGGAACTGTTTGTACTGAACCTGCTGCTGATCACCTTGGGGCTGGCCTGGCTGACCGAACTGGCTGGCCTGAGTCTCGCCTTGGGCTCGTTCATTGCCGGGATGCTGATTTCGGAGACCGAATACAAACACCAGGTGGAAACCGACATCCGGCCGTTTCACGATGTTCTGCTTGGACTGTTCTTCATCAGCATCGGCATGATGCTCGATTGGCGCCTGGTGCTGGACCGTTGGCCCCTTGTGCTGCTGTTGGTCACGCTGCCGGTGCTGTGCAAGGCGGTGTTGGTCGCCCTGTTGGCTCGTGGACTGGGCGCGACTTCCGGTGTCTCGCTGCGCACCGGTCTGTATCTGGCGCAGGCTGGCGAGTTCGGCTTTGTGTTGCTGACCTTGGCACAGAAAAGCGCATTGATCTCCGCCGAACTCCTCAACCCAATACTTGCCGCCATGGTCCTGTCGATGCTGACGACGCCCTTCATCATTATGTACAGCAACGCCATCGTGATGAAACTGGTGTCCAGCGAATGGCTTCAGCAGTCCTTGCAGATGACCACCATCGCGCGCAAGTCGATCAACGCCAACAAGCACGTGATCATCTGTGGTTATGGTCGATGTGGCCAGAATCTGGCGCGCATGCTGGAACGGGAGGACATCCCCTACATGGCACTGGACCTCGACCCGGACCGGGTGCGTCAGGCCGCCGCCGCCGGCGACTCAGTGGTGTTCGGTGATGCCGCGCGTCTGCAGGCACTGATGGCCGCCGGCTTGGCCCGTGCCAGCGCGGTCGTCATCACCTACCTGGAAGTGCCAGGCGCCATGAAAGTGCTGGCCAACACGCGCGCCCATGCGCCGCAGGTGCCGGTGATCGTGCGTACCCAAGATGACCTGGACCTGGACGCGCTGCGCGCGGCTGGCGCGACGGAAGTGGTCCCCGAGGCGATCGAGGGCTCCCTGATGCTGGCCAGCCATGCGTTGGCACTGGTGGGCGTGCCCATGCGCCGTGTGATTCGGATCGTTCAGGATCAACGCGACGCGCGTTACAACCTGCTGCGTGGCTACTTTCACGGGGCCGACGACGACTCCGCCGACGAACGGGCCTCGGAGCGACTTGCCACTGTGACGCTCCCCCTCGGGGCAGCATCCATTGGCAGGCCGGTTGGCCACCTGGCACTGCATGCGTTGCAGGTTCAGGTGATAAGTTTGCGCCGAAGCGCCGGGAAAACCGTCGATCTGGCCCAGGATCCGGTATTGCAGGACGGCGACACACTCGTGCTCTCGGGCAAAGCGGAGACCTTGGCCATTGCCGAGCAGAAACTGCTTAAGGGCTGAGACTTTGCGGGACAGACCGCAGGCTGCCAAGCAGACCAGCTCTGTCCTCAACCGATTGTCGGATGTTGGGCGTCCGCACGGTCGTGGCGACGACGCGCGAGCCGCGCAAGCAGGCACAATTGGCGCATCCCATCACTTCAGGCAAGTCATGCAAGGCCGCAGCGTCAATCAGTACCTTCGAGACCACATCCGTACCGTGCCGGACTGGCCCGCGCCTGGTGTGCAATTCCGAGACATCACCCCATTGCTGCAGAACGCCAAGGTGTTTCGCGTTCTCATTGATGCATTCGTGCACCGCTACATGGACCCTCTCATGCGGCCCGACGTAGTGGCCGGGTTGGATGCGCGTGGGTTCATTTTGGGTGCGGTGGTGGCCTACGAACTCAATGTTGGGTTCGTCCCCGTCCGCAAAAAGGGCAAGCTGCCGTTCACGACGGTGGAGGAGACCTACGAACTGGAATATGGCAGTGCCACCGTGGAACTGCACACCGACGCAGTCAAACCGGGCGACCGGGTGTTGCTGATTGACGATCTGATTGCCACGGGCGGCACCATGTTGGCCGGCAAGAAGTTGCTCGAGAAGCTCGGCGCGCACGTGATGGAGGGCGCCGCCATCGTGGACCTGCCCGAACTGGGTGGCTCCGCTAAGTTGCGCGCCGCTGGCTTATCCCTGTTCACTTTGATCGACTTTGACGGCCGCTGAGAGTTTGCGGGACAGACCATAGCCACGCAGTGGCAAGCTCTGTCCTTAACTGATCGTCGGATGTTGGCTGTCGCGCCGCAGCCGGCCGGCTGCGGGAATTGTCATGTTCCCAGTTTCCGAGCTCCCGCAGGGGCTTAGTTCAGGTCGCCGTACTGCGTGCCGCTCAACGGGGATGCTCGGTCTTCGCCCTCGACCAACTCGGTGTCCTCGAACTCCACCGGCGGCGCTGGGTTGCGGCGGCCCGATTTGACCAAGGTGCCACTGGGCGCCAATGGAGCCGGGCGGGAGGCGGTCGACAGGGCACGCTTGAAGGCCTCGACCTCGTCCGCTTGCAGCGGTTCAAACTGAGGAGTACGGGCACTGGCAGGTCTGGGGATCGGCGTTGCGGCAGGTAGGGGTCGCTTGATCGGCAGCACCTGTGCCGTGCTCAGGTTCGGCGTGCGGGGCTTGGACAGGCCGGTCGTGACATGCTCATTGACGCGCCAGTAGACTGCGGTCACTTCAATGTTGTGGCGCACCTTGGCCCCTTGCGCGATCAACGCCTCGATCTCCGCCAGACGATTGGTATCACCCGCTGATTGGTTCGCCAAATCCATCATCACGAGGTATTGCTGGCCGCGCGGATCCAAGGACAAGACCTTGAACTTGTAGCTCGCCGCGAGCACACCGGCTCGGGTCATCGACTCGCGCACTACGCCGTACAACAGCTCGCGTCGTTCCAGTCGTTCCGTCTTTCGGTTGGCCGCGTTGCTGGCGGCGGACTGAGTGGCCTTCATCTTCATCCTGGATGAGGGCATGATGGGGACGGTTGCGTCGATGTGGCCCAAGCCCGAGCTTTCTTCCGTCGCCGCATCGGCGGTGGGTACTTTCTTGGTGAACCAAGTGAACAGCGACATAGTTCTCTTTCAAAATCAATCGCAGTGATTAAAGCGGTTTCGGCGCAATAAGGCAGTGACGAAGTGTAACGGCGCCCCACCGACACGCGGTTCCGCGTCGCTGGTCGCCATCGAAGCGGGTCTTTATGTGACTGCGATGCGCTTGCGTCGGCTCAACATGCGCTTGCTGACCAGCGCGCCCAGCGCCATCGCCAGCGCCAACGCACAGACCGGCTGGCGATTTGACAGCTCGGCAAATCGCAGGGGAGTCAAACTCCACAGTTTGCAGTCTGTCGCGGCCTGTACCGTGGCATTGCGCGGCAAGTGGGAGAAGAAGCCCCCCTCGCCCAGCGCGGCACCGGCCCCCACAATGGCCAATCTGACCCGATCATCGGCATCCTGAAAGTGCACACTGAGGCTACCCGACTCGACGAAGTACAGGGTTCGGTCCAGCGCGCCTTGGGAAATCAGGATTTGTCCCTGACCCAGGGTGAAGTACTGCAGGAAGGGCGCGAGCGTGGCCCAATGCGCGGGCGTCATCGACTGGCTGAAGGCGTCCTCGCCCTGGTTACTTGAACAAGCCGCAACCAGACCCTTGATGTCCTGTTTGCTGGAGACTTGGAGGTTTGCACTCATGGTTCCGGCACCTTAGCTATTATTGTTTGACAGCGCAACGGGTGTTAATGCCTACTCACATTGGCAGGGGCATCCGTCACTTCCCTATGCAAAACCGGGAGAAGATCACCCCCAGCAGATCCTCGGAGGTGAATTCTCCCGTGATTTCACTAAGCGCATTTTGTCCCAGTCGCAGTTCTTCTGCCAGTAGCTCGATTGACGGGGCCTTTCCAAGCAGGTGAGACGAGGCTTCTTCCAGATGTGCTTCGACGCGGCTCAGCGCCTGCAAGTGGCGTTCCCGCGCCATGTACACGCCCTCGGTCGCAGCTTGCCATCCGGCCAGCGCAAGCAACTGCTGGCGCAGACGCTCCATGCCTTGACCGGTCTTGGTCGACAGCACCAGGCCTTGATCGGGCGCTGTCGCGAGACCAATGTCCGCCTTGCTCCAGACGTCGATGCGCGGCACTCCCGCAGGCAACTTGTCGGCCAGAGCGGCGTCGTCCAGCGCATAAGTGCGCTGATTGCAGCGCGTCAGGTCATGCATGAACAGAATGGCGTCGGCCCCGGAAATCTCCTGCCAGGCGCGTTCGATGCCAATTTGCTCGATCTCGTCATGGCTGTCGCGCAGGCCTGCGGTGTCCACGACATGCAACGGGACACCTTCGATCTGAATGGTTTGCTGGATCTTGTCGCGAGTCGTTCCGGCGATCGGCGTCACGATAGCCAACTCGGCGCCAGCGAGCGCATTGAGCAATGAGGACTTACCGGCGTTGGGCTGCCCGGCAATCACAACCTTGATGCCCTCACGCAGCAGCGACCCCTGGTGCGCCTTGAGTATCACCCTTTGAGCGGCCTGCTGCAACGCCGAGAGCTGGCCTTGCGCGTCGGCTTGGCGCAAGAAGTCAATCTCCTCTTCAGGGAAATCCATGGTCGCTTCGACCAGCATGCGCAATGTGATGAGGGCCTCGCGCAAGTCGTTCACTTCGAGAGAAAAGGCGCCGGACAGCGATCGGCAAGCGCTGCGCGCGGCAGCTTCGGTGCTGGCGTCGATCAGGTCTGCGATCGCCTCCGCTTGGGGCAAGTCAATCTTGTTGTTGAGGAACGCTCGCTGGGAGAATTCCCCCGGGTCAGCGACCCGCATTCCCGGCAGGCGCGCGCGCCCCTGCGCGGGATCCAGGTCTGCTGCGGCCTCGATACAACGCGCCACCAATAGCTGCAGCACCACCGGGCCGCCATGCGCCTGAAGCTCCAGAACATCTTCGCCGGTGAACGAGTGGGGAGCGGGGAAGTAGATCGCCAAGCCGTGGTCAATCGGTTCCCCTGCGCGATCCAGGAACGGCCCGTAAGTAGCCTGTCGCGGCGTCAGCGGCCGACCGCACAGCACCTGGGCCAAAGGCACCAGATTGTTGGCGCTGATGCGCACGATCCCCACGGCGCCGCGACCGGGCGCCGTGGCGATTGCCACAATGGGGTCGCGCTGGCGGGTCAACACGTCGAATGGGCTCCGCGAATGGCGCCAGGGGCCCGCCGAAGCTCAGAACTTGGGCAAGTTGAACTGGGGCGGCACGCCCATGCGCGTGTTGATGACCCACTGCTGGGCGATGGACAAGACGTTGTTGGTGATCCAGTACAGGACCAATCCCGCCGGGAAGAAGAAGAACATGACGCTGAAGATCAGCGGCATGAACCACATCATCTTGGCTTGCATCGGGTCCGGTGGCTGCGGGTTGAGAGCGGTCTGTAGCAGCGTTGTGGCCGTCATCACCAAGGGCAAGATGTAGTAAGGATCGGGTGACGAGAGGTCGTGAATCCACAGCGCCCAAGGCGCATTGCGCATCTCGACGCTGGACAACAACACCCAGTACAAGGCGATGAAGACCGGTATCTGTACCATGATCGGGAAGCAGCCGCCCATCGGGTTGACCTTTTCCTCACGGTAGATACGCATCATCTCTTGCTGCATTTGCTGCGGGTTGTCTTTCAAACGCTCCCGCATCTCGACGATTCTCGGATTGACCGCTTTCATCTTCGCCATGCTGGCGTAGGCCTTGGCGTTAAGCCAGTAGAAGGCCGCCTTGAGCAACACAACCAGGGCCACGATGGACCAACCCCAGTTGAGCAGGAAACTATGCAACTTATCGAGCAACCAGTACAAGGGCTTGGCCAGTATCGTGAGCCAGCCGTAATCCTTGACCAGTTCCAGGCCCGGCGCCAGAGCTTCCAACTCTTTTTCCACCTGGGGCCCGGCGAAAAGCTTGGACTCCACGGACCTGCTGGTGTCTGGCGCAATTGCGTCAAGCGGCGTGATCATTCCAACCGCATAGAGGTTGGTGTCGATCTTGCGCATGAAGAGGTCGCGCTTGATGCCGTCCCCGAGCAACCAGGCGCTGGCGAAATAGTGCTGCACCATGGCCACGTAGCCGTTGCTCGCGGTCTTCTCGATGTCGATCTTGTTCTTCTCGATATCGCTGAACTCGGCCTTTTGGTATTTCTTGGCCTCGGTATACACAACCGGACCCGTGAAGGTGAAGTAGAACGACGACTCGCCCTCGGGCTTATTGCCGTCGCGTACCAATTGCAGATACAGTTGCGGCGACACCGCCGCAGTGCTGGTGTTGACGACTTCATGCTTGACATTGATCGAGTACGAGCCTCGGCTGAGCGCATAGGTTTTGATCAATTTCACGCCACCGACCTCGGGTGACTCAAACCTCACCGACAAATCGTTCACCCCAACCTTGAGGGTGCGCTCGCCTGGCATGACCTTCATGGCTGTCTTGTGCGTTGGATACGTGCCAACGGCATTGCCCGAAATCAGCCCGGATTGGGCGAAATAAGTCCGGTCCTTGCTCTCATCGAGCAAGACCACGTTTTTGGATTTGTCAGCCATGTCGGCATGGTGGACGAACTCGGTCTTGACCACTGAACCGCCCTCGGTGTCAAACGTGACCTTGAACACATCGGTGGCGACCGTCAAGCGTTCACGCGGTGCCAGCGCTTCGGAGTTGGCGACCGCTGAAGGCAACGGTGGTGTCGACGCGCTGGCGGCAACCGACGCGGGAGGTGGCACCGCGTTGGCGGACCCGCTTGCCGCGGGCAAGGGCCCCGTAGCTTTGGCAGGTGCCGTGGAGGGAGCGGGGAAGAACGTGGCTTTGTGCCCGTTATAAACCTGCCACTGGTCCCACAGCATTACCATGGAAAAACCAAAGATCACCCACAAGATGCTGCGGCGAATATCGTTCATGAAGACTTCTCAGTAGTCGAAGAGGAAAAAAGCTGCGTAAACAGACGTGGCTTTTCGGTCGGCACCGGGTCGTGACCCCCTGCGCACCAGGGATTGCAGCGAACCAATCGGCCCGCCGTGAGGTAACTGCCAATCAGCGCTCCGTGCAACTGAAGGGCGTCCAGAGAATACGCCGAGCAGGTGGGCTCAAACCGACAAGCCGATCCGAGCCACGGGCTCAGTAACAAACGGTAGGCCTTGACCACCGCAATCAACACCCGACGAATCATGGCGTGACAGCCTCGGCAAAAAGCTGCTGCAACTCCAACCTGACTGCGGCTTTCAAGTCGTCGGACGTGGCACTCTTGTACCGTGTCCGGTCAAACGCGCCGCGCAGCCGGATCAGGTGGGCGGCTTGCGGCAGCTTGGACTCAAACGCGGCGCCGATCTCGAATATCTGTCGCTTGATGGTGCTGCGGGTGACCGCTCGCTTGGCCCACCGTTTGGGTACCATGGCGCCCAGCCACACCCCCGCAACGCCAAACAGCGCCTTCGAAGGCGCAGGGTCACTTTCTGTCAAGTGCAGTCGGGTCACGCAAACATCCAGTGTGGCACGATGCATCGCGAAATGAGCCGTCCGCGCCACCGTTGTACCAGCCAGAACCGCTTGAAACTGGCTACGGGTTTTCAGACGTTGCACTTTTGAGCGTAACCTGAATTGTGTCTCGGTTGCGCAGCAAAAGGCTGTCGAACTTAAACCGCCAGGCGTTTACGCCCTTTGGCGCGGCGGGCGTTGATGACCGCGCGGCCACCACGAGTCTTCATGCGAACCAAAAAGCCGTGGGTGCGGGCGCGGCGGATCTTGGACGGTTGGTACGTGCGTTTCATTTGGATATCCTAAAGGGCTCTGTTCAAGCCCAACGCCACAAAAAGCAATTGAGCCACTGACTAAAACTTCCCTGATGTTGTCCGGGGAACCTTAGATTATCGCAAATTTTCGACACCACGGCAACTCACCTTGGCTGATATTTTGGCTACACCGCTACACATTGTGGGAGCATCTGCGAGCTTGTGGATAAAGTATTGATAATCTACAATCTTCAGGCCTTCACGCGAACAACTATCCACAGAATCCGATATTCAGAATGACAGAGGGAAGATACAACAGCCCAAGTGGCGCGGGGGACCAGGGGGTTGGTCAAAGCCTTTGGCAAAGCTGCGTTGACCAGCTCGCTCAGGAACTACCCGAGCAGCAGTTCAATACCTGGATCAAGCCGTTAACGGCGGAGGTAAGTGACGATCTCTCCAAGGTCACTATTCTGGTTGCCAACCGATTCAAGCTTGATTGGGTCCGCGCTCAGTACAGTAGCCGGATATCCAGCCTTATTGAAGCTATGTCAGGCCAATCAGTTCAGGTTGAGTTAGCGCTCGCTCTTCGTGAAGCCCCTACAAAATCATATGCATCACAAGCTCCTGTTGAGCGAGCCGTGGTGGATGAGCCACTGGAACTGGGTGAGGATAAGTCGCCCGGAGTGCCAAAGAACCGACTGAACACAGGGTTAACGTTTGACACCCTGGTTGAAGGCAGCGCCAATCGAATGGCACGTGCGGCGGCGATGCACGTGGCCGGCATGCCAGGCCATCTCTACAACCCTTTGTTCATCTATGGTGGTGTCGGCTTGGGCAAGACCCACTTGATGCACGCCGTCGGCAACAAGCTGCTATTGGATCGACCCGCTTCAAAAGTTCTCTACATCCATGCCGAACAATTCGTCTCGGATGTGGTTAAGGCTTACCAACGCAAGACTTTCGACGAATTCAAGGATAAGTACCACTCCTTGGACCTGTTATTGATCGACGACGTCCAGTTCTTTGCCAACAAGGAACGGACGCAGGAAGAGTTCTTCAACGCATTCGAGGCGCTGCTGGCCAAGAAGTCACACATCGTGATGACCAGCGACACCTATCCAAAGGGTTTGGCTGACATCCATGAGCGACTGGTATCGCGATTCGATTCAGGCTTGACCGTTGCCATCGAGCCCCCGGAGCTGGAGATGCGGGTGGCCATCCTGATCAACAAGGCGCAGGTTGAGGGCGCCGACATGCCAGAAGAAGTCGCCTTCTTTGTCGCCAAGAATGTCCGCTCGAACGTACGCGAATTGGAAGGTGCGTTGCGAAAAATACTGGCCTATTCGCGTTTCAACCAGAAGGAGATATCCATTCAGTTGGCACGCGAGGCCTTGCGCGACTTGTTGTCCATACAGAACCGCCAGATCTCGGTGGAGAACATTCAGAAAACGGTTGCCGACTACTACAAAATCAAGATTGCGGACATGTACTCAAAGAAACGTCCCGCCAGCATCGCCCGGCCTCGCCAGATTGCGATGTACCTTGCCAAGGAGTTGACCCAAAAAAGCTTGCCTGAAATTGGTGAGTTGTTCGGCGGACGCGACCACACGACCGTGTTGCACGCAGTGCGAAAAATAGGCGGCGAGCGCCAACAAATGACCGAACTGAATCAACAGCTTCACGTCCTTGAGCAAACGCTCAAAGGCTGATTGGAAACCCAGTCAATGAACCCATCGCTACAAAGAACAAGTCTGGGGATAGTCCTGGCACAAGCAGAGACTTGTCCACTGGATGCGACGAAAGCCGGAAGTTGTTCAACCCTCGGATGTCCTCCGACACCGCATGTACCCACAGCCGTCAAACAAGCCCAAGTCCTTGATAAAAAAGGGGAAAATGGCGCTGTCCACAGATAGGGGCGATCCTTATCTACTACTACTATATTAAATTAGACAAATTAATGAAGAGGTTGACATGATCGTCCTGAAGGCAACACAAGACAAAGTCCTATCGGTTCTTCAGTCGGTGGCGGGGATTGTTGAGCGCCGACACACTTTGCCAATCCTGGCCAATGTGCTGATTCGCAAGACCGGTGCTTCCATCCAGTTCACAACCAGTGATCTGGAAATCCAGATTCGCACCACCGCTGATCTGGATGGCGACACCGGCAATTTCACGACCACGGTTGGGGCGCGAAAGTTGATTGATATTTTGCGAACCATGCCGGTTGATCAGACGGTCTCGCTGGAGTCCAGCGCCGCCAAGTTGATTCTGAAGGGCGGCAAGAGCAAATTCACCCTGCAAACCATGGCGGCGGAAGATTTTCCCTTGGTGCAGGAGTCGGCCAGTTTCGGGCCCGTATTTAGCGTGCCACAGAAGACCCTGAAAGATCTGTTGGGGCAAGTGTCTTTCGCCATGGCGGTGCACGACATCCGCTACTACCTCAACGGCATCCTGTTTGTTGCGGAAGGCAGACAACTCAGCCTGGTGGCGACGGATGGACATCGATTGGCTTTTGCTTCGGCCACGCTGGGTGTGGAGGTGCCTCGCCAAGAGGTTATTCTGCCGCGCAAGACGGTCATCGAGATGCAGCGCTTGCTCAGTGACACCGAGGGCGCCATCGACATGCAGTTTGCCAACAACCAGGCCAAGTTCATGTTTGGCGGCATGGAGTTCGTCACCAAGTTGGTGGAAGGCAAGTTCCCGGACTACAACCGAGTGATCCCGAAAAACCACAAGAACATCATCACTCTGGGTCGTACCACCTTGTTGGCCACATTGCAGCGCACGGCCATTCTGACCAGCGACAAGTTCAAGGGTGTTCGGCTGAACATTGATCCAGGGATTTTGCGGGTGGCGTCCAACAACGCCGAGCAGGAGGAAGCCGTGGATGAACTGGACATTGATTACGGTGGCGACAGCATCGAGATTGGCTTCAACGTGACTTACCTGATTGATGCGCTGGCCAATATGGACCAGGAGATGGTCCGACTCGAATTGTCCGATGGCAACAGCTCGGCCTTGTTCACGATTCCAGACAACGCGACCTTCAAGTACGTGGTGATGCCGATGCGGATCTAGCGCCAGGGAATTGCGTTTTGTAGCAATACAAACCGAGCCCGCGATGAACGACATGTTCATGGCGGGTTTGGTCATTCAAGAGTTTGAGAAATTGTTGAAACTATGTGGGCGGAGCTGGCCATGGCCAGTTTGATTCCCATCTGATAAGAAGTTAGCCATGATCGAAGAAAACAAGCCCGCTCCGACGCCATTGACCGATGGAGAAGCCGTTCATACCGGTGAAGGAGGTGCCGACAGCTCCAACTTTCAACCCACCATTGATACCAATCAGGCTGGCGCGACCGAGGCCTACGGTGAAGGCTCGATCCAGATTCTGGAGGGACTCGAAGCGGTTCGTAAACGCCCCGGCATGTACATTGGTGATACCTCGGATGGCACCGGTTTGCATCATCTGGTGTTCGAGGTGGTGGACAACTCGATTGATGAATCCTTGGCGGGGCACTGTGACGACATCCTGGTGACTATCCATTCTGACAATTCGGTTAGCGTGGTCGACAACGGCCGTGGCATTCCGACCGGCGTCAAGATGGACGACAAGCATGAGCCAAAGCGCTCCGCAGCGGAGATTGCCCTGACCGAGTTGCACGCGGGTGGCAAGTTCAATCAGAACAGTTACAAGGTTTCTGGTGGTTTGCACGGCGTCGGCGTGAGTTGCGTGAACGCCCTATCCAAGATGCTGCGCCTGACCGTACGCCGCGATGGCAAGGTTCATGTGTTGGAGTTCAGCAAGGGTTTTGTGCAAAACCGCTTGACGGAAACGGTTGACGGTGTAGACATTTCGCCCATGAAGGTGATTGGTGAAACCGAGAAACGCGGTACCGAGGTGCATTTCCTGCCGGACAGTGAGATTTTCCAGCAGAACAGTGATTTTCACTATGAGATCTTGAGCAAGCGTTTGCGTGAACTCAGCTTCCTTAACAATGGCGTGCGCATTCGCCTCAAGGACGAGCGCACCGGCAAGGAGGATGACTTCGCGGGTGCCGGTGGGGTGCAAGGTTTCGTCGGGTTCATCAACAAGGGCAAGACCGTCCTGCATCCAAACATTTTTCATGCCATGGGTGACCGCCAGAGCGACCAGAACACCAATATTGGTGTAGAGGTAGCCATGCAATGGAACAGCGGCTACAACGAGCAAGTGCTGTGCTTTACCAATAACATTCCCCAGCGCGATGGCGGCACCCACTTGACCGGCTTGCGGGCCGCCATGACACGTGTCATCAACAAGTATATTGATGACACCGAGTTGGCCAAGAAGGCCAAGGTCGAGGTAACGGGTGACGACATGCGCGAAGGCTTGTGCTGCGTGTTGAGCGTGAAGGTTCCAGAGCCCAAGTTCAGTAGCCAGACCAAGGACAAACTGGTCAGTTCGGAAGTACGTGGCCCGGTCGAGGACATCGTCAGCAAGCTGCTGTATGACTATCTGCAGGAGCGTCCCGCCGACGCCAAGATCATTGTTGGCAAGATCATCGAGGCCGCGCGTGCGCGCGAAGCGGCACGCAAGGCGCGCGACATGACGCGGCGCAAAGGCGTGCTCGATGGCATGGGCTTGCCCGGCAAGCTCGCGGACTGTCAGGAGAAAGATCCGGCGCTGTGCGAGATCTACATCGTCGAGGGTGACTCGGCCGGTGGTTCCGCCAAGCAGGGCCGCGACCGCAAGTTCCAGGCGATCCTGCCACTGCGCGGCAAGATCCTGAACGTTGAAAAGGCCCGCTATGAAAAGCTGCTTACCAGCAACGAAATCCTGACCCTGATCACGGCACTGGGAACCGGCATTGGAAAGGCAGGCGGCAGCACTGGCAATGATGATTTCAATGTCGCCAAGCTGCGTTACCACCGCATCATCATCATGACCGACGCGGACGTGGACGGCGCCCACATCCGCACCTTGTTGCTGACCTTCTTCTATCGGCAAATGCCGGAACTGGTCGAGCGTGGGCACATCTACATCGCTCAACCGCCGCTGTACAAAGTCAAGGCGGGCAAGGAAGAGCTGTATTTGAAGGATGCCAACGCGCTGGACAGTTTCCTGCTGCGCATTGCCCTGGTCAATGCCGCGGTGTACACCGGTGGCGAGCACGGCAGTGTGCTCAGCGGGGACACGTTGGCCGAACTGGCGCGCAAGCACCAGGTGGCGCAGTCGGTGATCGCGCGGCTGCGCAATTTCATGGACGCCGAGGCGCTGCGCTCGGTGGCGGACGGTGTGGCGCTCAACCTGGACACGGTGGCCGACGCCGAAGGCTCGGCGGCGGCGCTGCAAGCCCGTTTGCCCGATGCCGAGGTCGCCGGCGAGTTCGACGTGCGCACCGACAAACCGATCTTGCGCATCAGCCGTCGGCACCATGGCAACGTCAAGAGCAGCGTGCTGACACAGGACTTTGTGCATGGCGCGGACTATGCCGCGCTGGCGGAAGCCGCCAACACCTTTCGTGGCCTGTTGGGCGAGGGCGCCAAGGTCATGCGTGGAGAGGGTGAGCGCCAGAAGGAAGAGAAGGTGGGCGATTTCCGGGAAGCGATGGCTTGGCTGATTGCGCAGGCGGAACATGCTACCTCACGCCAGCGCTACAAAGGCCTGGGTGAAATGAACCCAGAGCAGTTGTGGGAAACCACGATGGACCCGACGGTTCGCCGCTTGTTGAGGGTGCAGATCGACGACGCGATCGAGGCCGACCGGGTCTTCACCATGTTGATGGGCGACGAGGTCGAGCCGCGCCGCGAGTTCATCGAGGCCAACGCGCTGCGGGCCGGCAACATCGACGTGTGAGCGTCGCGCCGGGCCGCCCCACAAGCAAGCGCACCGCAGTGCGTAGCACGAAGGTACTCCAGTGAGCGGCGTAGCCTGCGTGCACAGACCAGTTCAGATCAACTGCTGATGTAGCTGGTGAGCTGTGAGATGGTGAGTTCTTGGTCGGCGATGATGTCGTCCATGATGTCGCGGATGGAAATCATGCCCAGCACCCGCTCGCCGTCCACCACCGGCAAGTGGCGGATCTTCTTCTGGCTCATCAAGGCCATGCAGGCGCCGGTAATGGTTTGAGGCGCCACCGTGATGACCTCGCGCGTCATGATGTCGGCCACGGTGATCTCCTTGGAATTGCGTCCCTGCAAGGCAACCTTGCGGGTGTAGTCGCGTTCTGACACCACGCCGATCAGCTTGCCCTGGTCCATTACCAGTATGGCGCCGACTTCGTACTGGGCCAGTTGTTGCAGGGCCTCGAACACCATGATCGATGGCGGCACTTCGTACATGCTGGCGCTACGCTTCTTCAATAGTTCTACAACGGGTTTCATGCTGGCTCCACAGGTTTGGGTCAGAGACTCGGACCCGTCCAGTGTAGCCAGACCGCCCCTAAATGCCAATGCCAATGCGCTGCTGGCCCGTTTAGCGCCGCGTGTGTGCGAAACGGCCGCGTGTGCCTGCTACACTTCGCGCCCGCTATCCTGGATTTGCCATTTCCCCTGATGAACGTTGCTGCTGCAGGAAATTCCCCCGGCTCTGTGCCTGTCACCTTTGAAATTAAGAGCGCCCAACTACCCTTGGTCGCCTTCTACCTCAAGACCGATCAACTCGATGTGCTGGCCAATGAACTGGTCGAACACTTTGGGGTCGACGGCGCCAGTCCCGACTTCTTCGATCAAGATCCGGTCGTGCTTGACTTCTCGGCGCTGGCCGGGTCGCAGGAGTTCTCGCTTGACATGGCGGCGCTGCTTGCGCTGCTGCGCCAGTACCGGTTGGTGCCGGTGGCGGCCCGTGCCGGCAGTGCGGCGCTGATGCAGGCAGCCCTGGCCCTTGGACTGGCGCCCGCACCCGAAGACGCCCGGCGCGGCCCCCGTCGACCTGAACAGAGCGTGCCGGTGCCGCCGCCTGAGACCAGCGTCGAGGTGCGTGAAGTGGCGCCAGAGGTCGTAGTCCGGGCACCGGCCGCGATGGTGATCACAAAGCCACTGCGTTCCGGCCAGAAGGCCTATGCCCGCGGTGGCGATCTGGTGATTTTGGCCATGGTGAACCAAGGCGCCGAGGTGGTGGCCGATGGCAACATTCACGTTTACGCGCCGCTGCGTGGCAAGGCGCTGGCCGGTGCCCGGGGCGACACCAGCGCGCGCATCTTCGCACTCGCCATGGAGCCCGAACTGGTGTCCATCGCAGGCATCTACCGCACCAGCGAGGTCGCTCTGCCAGCCGACGTTCGCGGCAAACCGGCACAAATCCGACTGGGCGGCGCGGATACCGACAAACTGATCATCGAGCCATTGAAGGCCTGAACCTGATTGAACCTGACTCATCCACTATTGAAAGACCAGCGACCCATGAGCAAAATCATTGTGGTAACTTCCGGCAAAGGCGGCGTCGGCAAGACGACTACCAGTGCCAGTTTTGCAACCGGCTTGGCCCTGCGCGGCCACAAGACCGTGGTGATTGACTTTGACGTCGGTCTGCGCAACCTGGACCTGATTATGGGGTGCGAGCGCCGCGTGGTGTACGACTTCATCAACGTGATTCAGGGTGAGGCGAACCTGAACCAGGCCCTGATCAAGGACAAGCAATGCGACAAGCTCTTTGTGCTGGCGGCGTCGCAGACCCGTGACAAGGATGCCCTGAGTCGGGACGGTGTGCACAAGGTGCTGATCGACCTCGCGGCCATGGGTTTTGAGTTCATCGTCTGTGACTCCCCGGCCGGGATCGAGACGGGTGCTTTGATGGCGATGCACTTTGCCGATGAAGCGCTGGTAGTGACCAATCCGGAGGTTTCGTCGGTGCGCGACTCCGACCGCATCCTGGGCATGCTCAGCTCCAAGACCCAGCGCGCCATCGAAGGTGGCGCGCCGATCAAGGAGCATTTGTTGATTACCCGCTACAACCCGGCGCGGGTGGACCAGGGGCAGATGCTGTCGCTCGAAGACATTCAGGACATTCTGCGCATTCAGCTCATAGGTGTGATTCCGGAGAGCGAATCGGTGCTGCAAGCCTCGAACCAGGGCGTTCCAGCCGTGCACATGCAAGGCAGCGATGTAGCCGAGGCGTACAAGGACGTAGTGGCCCGCTTCCTGGGCGAAGACAGGCCGCTGCGCTTCATCGAGACGCCCAAGAACGGCTTCTTCAAGCGTCTGTTTGGAGCCAAGTAAGACGCCATGGCCATCTCATTCCTTTCCTTTTTGCTGGGCGAGAAAAAGAAGACCGCCAGTGTCGCCAAAGAGCGGCTACAAATCATCCTGGCGCACGAGCGCCATGGTCGCAATGCCGCCGCGCCGGATTACCTGCCCGATTTGCAGCGCGACCTGATTGCCGTGATCAGCAAGTACATCAAGATCAATCCGAACGACATCAAGGTCAACCTGGAGCGCCAGGACAACCTAGAGGTGCTGGAGGTGAAGATCGAATTGCCCGAATCGCGCTGATCAGGCCGTTTGGTCGGGGCGCTGCCCCTTTGTCAGGGCGCCGTGGGCCGTAGGTCGGTTGGACCCAGCGCGCGGGCCACGTCGCGTAGCGCCATGCCATACATGTCGGCAAATTCCTCGACCGATTTACCGCTGCTCTCAAACGCCCGGCGTAGCGCCTCCTGCTTGGCCAACTGCTGGTCGCGTTCGGCCAAGGCCTCGGCCAGCAAAGCATTGGCCGAGGCGTCGTTGGTCTGGACCCGCGCCTGGTAGTCCTGGCGCGTCAAGCCCGATGCGTCGAAGGCTGCCAGCAGACGGACGCGCAACTTGGGACGCAGATCTTCATTTGAGCGAAGCTGTTTGCGCCGGAATAACTCGACCAGCGCGAAGTAGATGTGTTCTGGCGCCACGTCGTCGACGGCAATGCCCTGCAGATCGTGACGCTTCATGCCGGCCGCCACACACTGCAGGTAGCGGCTGGAACGGGTGTGCACGCCAAGGGCCAGCTTGAGAGTGTCCCGATCGAAGTCGTCAGGATGCTTGGCCAGCAGTTCCTGAAACACGCCCAGCTTGAGCGGCAAGAAATTGGCGCCAAACAGGTGCGGGTAGAGCGCGAACAGTTTCTCCAGCACCGGCTGTGCGTTCTGCAAACGCGTGGCTTGGCTCACGGGAGGGGTGCTGGGTGCCGGTGTGTCGGTGGGTACGGTGGCGTCGGTGGTGGTCAAGGTCATGGCATCAATTGAGGAATCAGGTGCCGATTGTCAACCAAGCGCGGCCAGGACCCATCACCGGGCACTTTGCGTGTCTTCGAGAGGTTCAAAACGATTGAATGTCGAAGTCAAACAACTTGAACAAGTTTGACTGCTTGGCGGCTAGACTCTGGCCCATGTCTGTCGCCTTGTCCAAATCCCATCGCTACACCATCACGGCCATCGCCCTGCATTGGCTGACGGCCCTTGCCATCGTGGGCATGCTGGGATTAGGCTGGTACATGAGCGATTTGCCACTCTCGCCAGAGCGCCTGAAGTTGTACAACTGGCACAAGTGGGCTGGTGTGTCGCTGCTGGGCGTGTCGTTGGTGCGACTGTCCTGGCGCTGGACGCATCGTCCGCCGGTTCTGCCGCGCCAAGTTGTTGAGCAGTCCCCGGCCTGGCAACTGCGCCTGGCGGCCGCCACCCATATGGCGCTGTATGGCCTGTTGCTGGCGGTGCCGCTGATAGGCTGGGCTTACAGCTCGGCGGCCGGGTTTCCCGTGGTCGTGTTTGGGATGTTGCCATTGCCTGACTTGCTGCCGAAGGACACGGCCTGGGCCGATTTGATCAAGCCCTTGCATGCCCTTGGGGCTTACACCTTGTGCGTCTTGGCTGTGCTGCATACTGCAGCGGCCGTGAAGCACCAGTTTGTTGACCAAGATGGTCTGATGCAACGGATGTGGCCAGCCCGTTCAGCGGCCGGCGCTGCGGCTGAGACACTGCCATGAGCGCAGTTATGAAGCGATGGATCGCTGCCAGCGTCGTGGGCCTGGCCCTGTTTTCCAACACCGCGATGGCGCAGCAAAGGCTGCTGGCGGCGCAGAGTGAAATTCTGTTCGTCAGCAAACAGATGGGCGTGCCGGTCGAGGGCCGGTTTCGCAAATTTGACGCACAGATCAGTTTCGATCCCGCCGCGCCCGAGCGCAGCAAGATCGCCTTCGCGGTGGATCTTGGCAGCGCCACATTGGGTGTCCCGGAGGTGGATGCGGAGCTTCCCAAGCCGGCCTGGTTCGATGTGCTGAAGTTTCCACAAGCCAGCTTCGCCGCCACGTCGATCAAGCGCATTGGCCCGGGCCGGATTGAGGTGCAGGGTTTGCTGTCCATCAAAGGTGCGTCCCAGCCGGTGCTGGCGCCGGTGCAGCTCACGCAGGTTGGCGCGGTGACCACGGCGGTGGGCAGTTTTGCGCTCAAACGTCTGGCCTTTCGCATCGGTGACAAGGAGTGGGCCGACACCTCGATGGTGGCCGACGAAGTTCAGGTGCGCTTCAAGCTCGCGCTCAGCGGGGTCGCCAAGCTGTAGTTGGCGATCACTCAAGTGGTGCCGCCTTTCAAGACTGTTCACTTTCACATTTTTTTACCGGAGGCTCTTATGCGTTTCTTTACCCCTGCCCTGATCACCTTGGCCATCTCGATGGCCGCGATCAACCCCGCCACGGCCGGCACCTACGCGGTCGACCCCTCGCACACCAACGCCACGTTCGAGGCCAACCACTACGGCACCTCGACCAATCGGGGGCGGTTTGGCAAAGTTGAAGGCACGGTGCAGTTTGACCGCCAGGCCAGGACCGGCGCGGTCAACGTCAGCATCGATATGCTGGGTTTGAGCACCGGCACCGCCGCTTTCGACAAACACTTGCAGAGTCCGGATTTCTTCAATGTCGCGCTGCATCCGAGTGTCAAATTCTCGGGCGACAAGCTGAGCTTCAACGGCGACAAGGTAGCCGAGGTGAGCGGCGTGCTGACCATGTTGGGCAAGACCCATCCAGTGACTCTGAAGGCCATCCAGTTCAACTGCTACACCAATCCCATGCTCAAGCGCGAGGTGTGTGGTGGCGACTTCGAGGCCACCATCGACCGTACCCAGTGGGGCATGGACTACGGGGTCAACTATGGCATTACCAAGTCGGTGCGCATCGTGATCCAGGTCGAGGCCATCGCCCAGTAGCCCCTGCATGGGGGTGCGCGAGGGGCGGCCGCGCGGGCTGGGCGGCGCCGCGTGGCGAGCGCGCGGGGCGCAGGCGTGTAGAGTTCGGACCCATGAGACTTGCTTTTCGAATTCTTGTGGTGGTTCTGATCGCTATTGCGGTCTTTTTGGTGGCCGGTCTGATGGCCATTTGGGCCCCCGACCGACCGGTCGAGCGGCTCATGCCGCGCTGGGCCGCCCCGCCATCGCAGTTCCTGCAAGTGGGGGTCATGAAGGTGCATCTGCGCGATGAGGGCCCGCGCGACGACCCGGTGCCGATCGTTTTGTTGCACGGTACCTCCGCCAGCCTGCATACCTGGGAGGGCTGGGCCACCGCGCTACGCGGGCAACGGCGCGTGATCCGGTTCGACCTGGCCGGTTTTGGCCTGACGGGTCCGCACAACCTGAACAACTACTCGATCGAGAGCTACGTGGCGTTCGTGACGGCGGTGCTGGATAAGCTGGGCGTCCAACGCTTTGTGCTGGCCGGCAACTCACTGGGTGGCCAGATTGCCCTGGAACTGGCCTATGCCTTGCCGCAACGGGTTGACAAGTTGGTGTTGGTGGATTCGGCTGGCTACGAGTTCACGCCCGAATCGATTCCGATGGGGTTCCGGATTGCCCGGGTGCCCGGTCTGCGCGGCCTGGTCGAGGTAGTGCTGCCGCGTGGTGTCGTGCAGGACAGCGTGCGCAACGTATACGGTGACCCGACCAAGGTCACACCCGAGTTGGTTGATCGCTACTACGAGTTGACCCTGCGCGCTGGCAATCGGCGGGCCTTGGCCAATCGCTTTCAGCAAATGCTGGTCAGCAACGGCGCGCACATCAAGAGCCTCAAGCTGCCCACCCTGATCCTGTGGGGTGGCAAGGATCGCCTGATTCCGCCCGACAGTGGCCGAGCGTTCGCGCGGGATATCGTGGGCTCACGGTTGGTGATATTCGATGATCTGGGTCACGTGCCACAGGAGGAGGATGCTGGGCGTACAGTGGCGGAGTTCCGGCGATTCCTCGGTCTGACAGGGCCAGATACCTAATTGCCCAAGCAATACGACCCTTTAGGCAGGTGCCGTAATCGATTGACGCTACTAAAAATATAGCGAGGTGGTTCCATGGTGGACAACAGACCGTTTGAGATCGCGCGCGAAACGCTCAAGCAGCTGACCACGCGCAAGCTGGCCCCGACGCCGGCCAATTACCAGTCGGTTTACTGCGAGGTGGCCGGGGTGCCAACCTTGCCGCCTTTTCCGGCCGATCACCTTCGGGAGATCGCGCAGGCCTTGCCCGCCAAGACGCCCGGACAACAGCGTCATCGCGCGTTGCTGGAATCCGCGGTGGGGCAGATGAATTGGGACGGCGTCAAGAGCGCCTTGCTGGCGTATGCGGGATTCACGCCTGCGGCGCCGGCGCAGGATGCCGCCACGGCGGCACCTGTGGCTGGCGCGGCGCTCGCCCCTGCAATGGCGACACCCACCTTGCCGTCGGCTGCGGCGGCCCCGGCCTTGACCGCCGAGTTCTTCGAGCAGATCGCGCGTTTGATTGACTATGCCCGCCCCGCCCTGGGCACGGATGACGCGCGCTTCAACCAACAGACGCAGGACGTGATCAGCGCCTTGCGCCAACCCGGGGCGGACGCCATCGTGGTCAAGCGTTTGTTGGCTGACTTCGGTCACCGCCTGTCGTTTGCCGCCGAGGAGCAGGTGGAGGTGCGCGCCGGCTTGCTCAAATTGCTGCACTTGATATTCGAGAACATTGGCGAGTTGAGCGTGGACGACCATTGGCTGACGGGTCAGATCGAGGCGCTCAAGTCGGCCTCGCTGCCGCCATTGACCTTGCGCCGGCTCGACGAGGTCGAACGCTTGTTGCGCGACGTGATCTTCAAGCAAGCCGAGGCCAAAGGGCGCGAACTGCAGGCGCATGAGGAAATGCGCCAGATGCTGGTCGCCTTCGTGGCGCGCTTGTCGCAGATGACCGAGTCCACCAGCACCTTTCACAGCAAGCTCGACGAGAGCGCCCGATTGATTGAGCGGGCCAAGACCCTGACCGATGTGGCGCCGGTGCTGAAAGACGTGGTTGGCGCCACACGCACCATGGCGCAGGACACCATGAGCGTGCGTGATGAGTTGCGCGGCATGCGTGAAAAGGCGCTCACCACCGAGGCCGAAATCGCCAAACTGCACCAGGAGCTTGACCGGGTCAGCATCCAGGCGCGCCACGACTCCCTGACCGGCGCGCTCAACCGAAAAGGCCTGGATGAAGCGCTGGTGCGCGAGCTGTCGGTGGTGCGGCGCAAGGACACGCCTTTGTGCGTGGCGCTGCTCGATATTGATAACTTCAAGAAGATCAACGACAAACTGGGCCACGCCACCGGCGACGCGGCCCTGATGCACCTGGCGGCGGTGACGCGGGAAGTGATGCGGCCGCAGGACACCCTGGCACGCTACGGCGGGGAGGAGTTCGTACTGCTGCTGCCCGACACGGCGCTGGACCAGGGCGTGGAGGCGATGACGCGCTTGCAGCGGGAGCTGACCAAACGGTTCTTCATGGCCGGTGCCGACAAAGTGTTGATTACTTTCAGCGCCGGCGTGGCCCAGCTTGCCGCCGATGAAACCGGGCCGGACGCCATCAAGCGTGCCGACCAGGCCATGTACCTGGCCAAGCGGGCGGGCAAGAATCGGGTGCTGGCGGCATGAGGACTGGCGGGACCGACCACCGGGCCACGCCGCCCGCCCACGAGGGATTGCTTTTTTTTGGAGTGAATGTTGATGACTTATCTGGTGTTGGGATTGGTGATTTTTCTGGGTGTGCATTCGCTGCGCATCGTGGCCGATGGCTGGCGTGGCGGCATGCGGCAAAGGCTGGGCGAGGGTGCCTGGAAAGGGCTCTATTCGCTGGCGTCCTTGCTCGGCTTGGCCCTGATCGTCTGGGGTTTTGGTCTGGCTCGCCAGCAGCCGGTGCAACTCTGGAGTCCTCCGGTGGCGATGCGGCATCTGGCGTCCCTGTTGACGCTGGTGTCGTTTGTCTTGCTGGCGGCGGCCTATGTGCCAGGCAACGGCATCAAGGCGCGCCTGCACCACCCGATGGTGCTGGGGGTCAAGACCTGGGCGCTGGCACATCTGCTGGCCAACGGCAATCTGGCCCATGTGCTGCTGTTCGGCTCGTTCCTGCTGTGGGCGGTATTGAGCTTTTCGGCGGCCCGCCGACGCGACCGGGCTTGCGGCGTGCAGTACGCGAGCGGGCGAACCGGCGCCACCTTGCTCACGCTGGCGCTGGGTACGGGTGCCTGGGTGGCCTTTGCCCTGTGGCTGCACGGCATGCTGATCGGTGTGCGGCCATTCGGCTAACCTGATACTTTGCGGGACAGACCGCAGCGCAGCGACGCTCTGTCCTCAACTGATCAGGGGTGTTTTGCGGGACAGACCGCAGCGCAGCGACGCTCTGTCCTCAACTGATCGTCGGATGTTGGGGGCCGCGCGTCACTTGGCGATCAGCCACTGGATCACGAACTTGGCGGCAAAACCGAGCATGCCAAACGCCAGACCCAAAAATAGCACGAAGGTGCCAAAACGTCCCGCTTTCGATTCCCAGGCCAGTTGGCCGATGATGAACAGCATGTACAGCATGAAGCCGCCCACGCCAAAGGACAGGCCGAAGGCGGCGATCTGTTCCTCGGAGTAGCCAAACATCAGGACCGGTCCGGCTGCGTTGGCGGGGCGCTGGCGCCGTCACGCTGCGCCAGCGAGTCGCGGTCGACCAGGTCGCAGTAGGCGTGCCAACTGGCGTGGCCGAGCACTGGCATCACCACAATCAGACCGAGCATGCCCGACAGCAGACCGATCGTGGTCAGCACCATGATGAGGGTGGCCCACAAGGCCATGGGCAAGGGGTTGGCCAGCACCACGCGCCAGCTTGTCAGCACCGCTTGCAGCAGTGTGATGCGGCGGTCGAGCAGCAGTGGCATGGTGACGGCCGAGGAGGCAAACATCGGCGCGGCCAGCACGCCGCCCAGCGCCAGCCAGAGCTCAAACAGGTAGCCTTGCTTGGCCAGCACCACGTGCCGCGCAAAGTCCAGCGGCGTGGTGATCGGGACCGGCGCCAGCAAGGTGATGAGCGCCGCCGAGGTGATCACCCAGCCCGTGCCGGCCAAGGCCAGCAAGGCGCCAAACTGAATCATGCACCAGTAGTCGTTGCCCCACTTGCTGCCGTGTTCCCGTTGCCAGGCCAGCCAGGTTTGCATCACCACGTGGGCGTTGGCCGGTTCGCCCAGCGCCAGCGCGCGGCTGAGTGCATAGAGGCTGGTGGCCAGCACCGGCGCCATCAGCAGGAACCCGGAAAAAGCCCCCGCCAACAACCAGAACCGATTGTGCGCGACCGCCAGCAGCGCCGCGCCGAACAGCGCCAACGCCAGCCCGTGTGCCACGCTGACCCAGCCGCAACGGCGCATATCGCGCAGCCCGAGAACCAGCCAGTGCAGCGGTCGGGTGAGGGTGAGGGTACGCACCGCGCCGATGGCGGTGGGCTGGGTGGGAGCAGGCGAGGCATCAGGCATGGAGCGGGCAGGGTTAAGCGAGGGGTGTGCACAGCTTAGCGCGATTGGAGCCTGCCGTCGGCCGGGTCAAGCGTTGCCACCTCGCATAATGTGTTCACCGCTGCGGACTTGAAGCCTTGCCGGACTGACCGGAGCGTAGCGACGCTCTGTCCTCAACTCGACTGAAGCCTTGCGGGACTGACCGGAGCGTAGCGACGCTCTGTCCTCAACTGATTAGAGAAGCCTGCCATGCCGCGTCCCGTACTTGACGAGTCCCACATCCACTCCGCGATTCGCGAGCGCGTGGCCAGGCACGAGCAGGGCATCGTGCAGGAAGTACAGGTCGCCCTAGCCCAGCATCCGGTGGTGGTGGTCGGCATGGGCATGAACCCGTTTCCCAAGAAAGCGCGCCGCGCACTGGACGCCGCGGGGGTGGCGCACCACTACATGGAGTATGGCAATTACCTGAACACCTGGCGCCGACGCAACGCACTCAAGTTGTGGACCGGCTGGCCCACGCTGCCGATGGTATTTGTCAAAGGCGTGCTGGTGGGGGGCGCATCGGAGCTGATCAAGTTGATCAACTCCGGTGAGTTGAAGAAGATGCTGGCCTGAGGGCCAGCATCGCCTCTGATCGGCTGGGGACAGAGCGTCGCTGCGCTGCCGTCTGTCCCGCAAGACCTCAGGCTAACCCCTCGGGCCGTCGTGGCGGCCGCCGCGCTGGTGGCGCCGTGCGGCATGGGCGTCAAAGGCGCCCTTTTGATAGGGGGTCAACACCGCGTAGAGCGCCTTGGCGGCGTCGGCACGCTTGTCCATCACGGCGTCGCGTTCGGTGCGCAGGGCACGCATCTTGTCAATACGCTCGGGCGTGGTCAACTTGTCCATCTCGGCACGCATTTCGATGCGACGCTTCATCGCATCGGGCGCCGGCTTCATGGCATTGGCAAAGGTGGTCCAGGCGCCTTCCTGGTCAGCCGTGATCTTCAGCTTGGCCTTGAGCGCCGCGTGTTTGCGCTCCATCATGGCCTGCATCTTCGCGGGGTCCATGGCGCCCATTTGATGCTGGGCGCCGCCACCACCCTGATGCATCATGCCTTCGTGTTGCATGCCGCCGCCGGGGCCCATGCCTTGGGCCGAGGCTGCCAGGCCGACGCTGGCCAACAAGCCAGCCAGCAACAGGGGTTTGAATGTCGATTTCATGTGCGTGTGCCTTTCCGTGTGGGGACCCGACGATGGGATCAAGGTCAGGTTGAAGGCAAGTATGGTTGGCCCGTGTATCGCGGCGATTGCGCGGCGATAAGAGTTTGTAAAGTTGCGCGCATCGCCGGGGCGACTTGTGTTGCCCGCACAATAGGCGGTTCACTGGCGGCCGCCCTTGGCGGACGCCGTCGAAGCTGTCTGTCAACCCCCTGAAAAAGAGTACCAGTGTTCAAAAATGTAATCGTCTATCGCCTTGGTTCGGATTGGTCTGCCACCGTGGCGCAAATGGAGGCCAGTCTCGACTCGGCGCGATTCGTCGAGTGCGGCCCCAGCCAGGAGCGCTCAGTCGGCTGGATTGAGCCCCGTGGCGAAGCCCACGGCCCCTTGGTTGAGGCCGTTGGCGGTCAATGGATCCTCAAGCTGATGATCGAGGTCAAGGCGGTGCCGTCGTCGGTTCTGAATCGCAAAGTCAAGGATCAGGTCGATCACATCGAGGCCACCACCGGGCGCAAACCGGGCAAGAAGGAGAAGCGCGACATCAAGGAAGACTTCAAGCTGTCCTTGTTGCCGATGGCCTTCAGCAAACAGGCTGCCGTGACGGTCTGGATTGACCCGGGCGCACACCTGCTGGTGCTGGACGCGGGCAGTCAGAGCAAGGCCGATGAGGTGCTGAGCGCCTTGGTCAAGTCAATCGACGGTTTTGCGCCGACCCTGGTTAATACCGTGACCTCCCCGGCGGTGGCCATGTCGGAGTGGCTGGTCAGTCAGGAGCCGCCGGCTGGTCTTAGTGTGGACCGGGAATGTGAGCTCAAGGCCACCGATGAGTCCAAGGCGGTCGTCCGATATGCGCGTCACCCCCTGGACAATGATGAGGTCGTGGCGCATGTGCGGGGTGGCAAGCAAGCCTCCAAGCTGGCGTTGACCTGGGACAGCCGGGTGTCGTTCATGCTGACCGAGAGCCTGCAGATCAAGAAGATCGCCTTCCTCGATGTCGTCATGGACGGTGTGAGTGATCGCAAGAACGAAGGCTTCGATGCCGACGTGGCGCTGGCCACCGGGGAACTGCGCCGGCTGATACCGGACCTGCTGGCAGCCCTGGGCGGTGAAATGAAGATATCCTGAAACCTTGCGGGACAGACCAAAACGACACGAAGTGCGTTTTGCTCTGTCCTCAACTGATCAGGGGTGTTCTTGCGGGACAGACCGTGGCGACACGAAGTGCGTTTTGCTCTGTCCTCAACTGACTAATCCCGCACCCGACCCTGGCCGTCAATCACGCCGAGCTGCACCATCTTGGAGGCAACCCGATCACCCGCAAAGTGAACCCGAAAGTCGCCGATACTGACGTCGACCATGCTGTCAAAGGCCTTCTTCAATTTGGCGCGCGTCGGGTCCTTGCCCGCGCTGCGCAATGCGGCCACATAGATGCGCGCCGCGGTGTAGCCCTCAAGCAGGTAGACGTTGGGTTTGCCCAGTTTCGCGGCCGTCATGTCGGCGTGCAGTTCCCGCACCACGGCCATTTTGAAGTTGTCGCTCTTGGGCACCACGCGCGTGACCACCACGCCGGCACCGATGGGCCCGAGCAATTCGGCCAGCAGGCTCTCGCCGGTGTTCGAAAAACCATACACCGGCCCGCGAAAGCCCTTGTCGCGCAGGGTTCGGATGGCCGTCGCCGCGCCTTTTGGCTCGCTGATCACCAGCACCGACTGGGGTCGCGCCTGCAGCACCTTGTCCACGCTTTCAAGCGGTGCTTTGAGCAGCAGGTCCGCGCCCATGCTGGTCATGGTGCGCTCGGCCGAGTCCAGTGCCGCCATTGACTCGCCGTCGTTGGAGTGCAGGATCACCAATTTGCGTGCGCCCAGCGTTTCCGCATGACGGGTGATGGCTGCCGCCTCTTCGGCGTAGCCCGGGCGCAGGGAGTACACGTTGGGGTACATCGCACCGCGAAACTCATCGGCTGCCGCCATCGGAGCGAACAACAGCACATCGCTGTCCTTGATGGCGGGGTAAGCTGCGGTCAGTTGGGGCGAGCCGTAGTAGCCAAACAGCGACAACACGCCCTGAGCCAGCAGCTTCTTGGTGTTGGCCAGCGTGGTGGCGGGCGTGCCCGCATCGTCAAGCGTGACCACGTCGATGGTGCGGCCGTGAACACCCCCCTCGCCATTTACGCGGTCGAAGTACAGCTTGGCGCCTTGAGCAAAGGCCTGACCGAGCGACGATGCCGGGCCGGACAAGGCCACGGACTGGCCCAGCACGATACCGGTCTTGGTGACCCCATCTTGAGCCCCGGCAACGCCGCTCAGCGTGAACAGAATCGCCCCCAAAAGGGCTCCGAGTGTTGATTGAATGGACATCAAGGCCTACCTCCGCGACGAATTTTGCAGGCCCAAGGCCTGTGGCGTGCACTATAGGCCTTTGTCGCGTCGGGGACAGTCGGGTTGTCCTTAGGGGTGTGCTCAAGGTTAGGCGGCGGTCACAGGGCGCCAGTGACGTTCCAGGCCAACAACGCCAGCATGACGATGGCAAAGGCCAACTTGTGACAGACGCGGTTCACGAAGGTGTTACCAAACGCCTTGTCGATCCAGACGATGACGGGTTCGACTTGGCTGTTGCTGCCTTTGCCGCGCCAGCGCGGCGCCGGGCGCCTGTGCGGTGGAGCTGTGCGATGGGGCAGGAATGCCCGCAGACCGGCGGCCAAAGCCGACAGGGCGCACAGCTTGGCACAGTCGGGCCAGCCGAGCGAAAGGGCGATGGTGGCCAGCACCGTGCCAGTTAGGGCACCGGCCAGCCAACCGAGACGGGGCGAGGCGCGCAGCCTGCCGCGCTGGTGCCAGATCAGTGCCGCTGCGGCGGCCAGCGTCAGCAGGCCCAGCGCATTGTCGGCGCGATCCACCAGGTGCTGGCTCATCCAGACCCAGATCGGCCACAGCGCGAGGCTCTGCAGGGCCAGCCACGGCCACTGAGGGGCAATGTCGATGTGGATGCCCCAGCGGACAAAGCCGGGGACGTGAATCAGGCGATGTGAGGACATGATTGGCGAATCCTTGATCAGTTGAGGAATCGGGGCACGGGTCCAATGTGGCAGGCGACTGCGAAGCAAGTTTGAAGTCCGCCCGTGTCGTGTGAAGCTTGTGTGAAGGGGCCTGCTGCTAGTACCGCGGTGGCGCCCCGGTGGGGCGTGTACGGCGGTCGTGAAAGCCTGTGGCGCCGGGCTGCGCGAGTGTTTCTCGCGCCTTGTCAGCCGGCGTGAGGGGTGGAGCGTTGTGCAGTCATGTCGATAAGCCGTGCGCAATGATTTCTTCCAACAGTTCGCTTGGACCAGGCGACCCGTCGTTCAATCGTTTTGGCCCGACCGATGGGCGCGGATTGCTGCTGACCGAGGTCGACTTCAAGTGGTTGATGGCGGGCCAGGGTTGGTGGATCAATACCAAGCGCTTGCACTCAGACGCCGCCTACGCAGCGGGGTTGGTGGGCTTGGCGCTGGCCTCGCCCTGTGCTGCACTGCGGGAATGCGCGGCGCTGTTGCGGGCGCAACGTGAGGGCCATGCCGCCGACGAGCTCGCAGCGGGCGACTGACGCGACTCAGTTCAGTCGCCCGGCACCACGGGCAATGACAAGGTTGCCAAGGCGCCCTGGCCCGTGGCGTTGCCGAGTTCGATGCGGCCATGGTGCAAGGCGGCGATTTCCTTGACAAAGGCCAGGCCCAGGCCAGTGCTCTTCTTTTTGCTATGGGGTCGCGCCAGCGAGTAGAACTTCTCGAACACCTTGTCCCGCGCGTAGCCGGGGATGCCGGGGCCGTGGTCGCGCACGCTGATGCGGGCGGTGCGGGGGTCGCGCTGCAAAGTCACCTGCACAACGCTGCCGGCCGGGGCAAAGTCGATGGCGTTGTCGATCAGGTTGCCGACCGCGCGGCGCAACAGAAAGGCGTCGCCTTCGACACTGGCGTCCACCGGCGCGTCCAGGCGCAGTGTGATGTGGCGCGTGTCGGCAGCGGTTTGGGCGCTGCCCAGCGCGTCTTCCAGCAGCGCGCCAAGGGCCACCGGCTCGGTTTGGTCCAGCACGCGTCGCGACTCCAACACGGTCAGTTCCATCATGCGGTCCACCATTTCCTGGATACGTTGGGTCTCGCGCAGGATGTTGCCGACGAAGCGCTGCTGCTGCGCGGGCGGCATGGGTTCCTGCAACAGTTCGGCTGCGCCCCGGATCGCTGACAGGGGACTCTTGACCTCGTGCGTCAGGGTCTGCACATAGTCGGCCACGTAGTTGCGCCCGGCCAGCGCGTCGCGCATTTCGTCGTAGGCTGCCGCCATGACAGCCAGCGCACGCCGACCCAGGCGCGGCAGGCTCAAGCTGCGCTGTTTGCGCACGTAGGCGATGTAGTCGGCAATCAGGCCGAACGGGCGCACCAGCCAGACCGAGACGATGAGCGCCAGCACCAGCACGGCCAGCGCCGAGATCAAGCCGGCGACCAGGGTTTTCTCGCGCGCGGCGGAGACGAACTGACCAAAACTCTGGACCGGCTTGCCAACCGTGACGCTGCCGACAATCTCGCCATCGCCGCCGTTGTAGGCGCGGATCGGGGCGCTGGCGTACATCACCGAAGTGAGGGGTTCGCCCTCGACGTCGGGTGTGATGCGGGCGCCATACTCGCCGCGCAGCGCCAGCTTGACATCGCGCCAGCGGGAGTAGTCGCCGTAGTACTCCCCGCCGAGCGAGTGGAACAGCACCTGGCCCTGGCGGTCAGTGACGTAGGCCCGCAACTCCACACGGGTCTTGTGCACGCCGAAGATGCGCGCCGAGAACTGCTTGGCGTAGAGCGAGCGAAACAGCGGCGCCAGGCGCTCGGTGTTGATGGCGCCGTTGTGCACGTCCTGTTCGATCAGCGTGGCCATCAGGTAGGCCGACTCGACCAGCGATTCTTCGGCCGACTCGCGGTAGCGCGGGTCCAGGTCAATCACCACACGGTACAGAAAGAAAGCGACGCCGGCGGCGTAGATCAGCAAGATGCCGACGAAGATGCGGTTGCGCTTGCTCATCAGGCTGGCGGCTGGGCGCTCACGGGGCCGCAGGCAAGTCTTCGTTCAGGGCGTAGCCGGTACCGCGCAGGGTGCGGATCGGCTCGACGAGGGGCGCCACCGCCTTGAGTTTGGCACGCAGGGTTTTCACATGGGCATCCACCGTGCGGTCCAGGCTGTCGCTGGCGTTGTCCCACACCAGCTCCAGCAATTCGTCGCGGGTAAAGACCCGGCCGGGTCGTTGCACCAACAGGCGCAGCAGGCCGAACTCGTAGCGCGACAAGTCGAGGGCGCGACCGTAGTAGCGAATTTGATGCCGGTCGCGGTCGATCACAAAGGGCGAGGCCGGCGGGGCGGCGCTCGACGCGGCGATAGCTTGCGCCGCGCTGACCTGGGCGACACGGCGCAGGATGGTGCGCACGCGGGCCACCAGTTCGCGTGGCGAAAAGGGTTTGGCTATGTAGTCGTCGGCGCCCAGCTCCAGCCCGACCACCCGGTCGATCTCGTCGCTGCGCGCGGTCAGGAACAGCATCGGCACCCGCGCGCCACCGGGCAGCGCCTGCAGGCGTTTGAACAGCTCGAAGCCATTGAGGTCGGGCAGACCGACATCCAGAATCACCAGCGCCGGTGGCTGCAGACTGAACTGGCGCAGGGCGTCGGCAGCGGTGCTGCACCAGACTGGCGCAAAGCCGTCCGAGTTCAAGACATATTGAACCGTATCGGCAATGCCTGGCTCGTCTTCCACCAACAGGATGCGCGGCTTGTTGTCCATGCCCGCGATGGTAACGCGGGGTAGGACGCCAGCCGCGTCAGGCCTTGGTTTTCATGGCGCAGGTGCTGAATCCGAAGATCGCATAGGGCGGGCACCAACCGATGGCGCCAGTGGCCAGCGGCACGATGCCGAGCCAGCCCCACCAACCGACGGTGCCGCTGGCAGCCAGTCCAAGCAATACCAAACCGATGACGATGCGGGCGATGCGGTCGACGCCGCCGACGTTGAGTTTCATGCTGAGTCCTTGTAAACGTGTTGGAACGTTTGTATTGGGCACCCCGGCCCGGCTGCTTGTATGTGACTTAGGTCACCCAGACCCCGGAACTCACGCCGCCAGCGTGGCCGCCAGTTCGCGCAACGCCGCCCCGTTGACGATCTGGATCTGCTCGCGACCCAAGGCGACCCAGCCTTCGCGCTCGAAGCGGCGCAGCAACCGGGTAACGATTTCGCGTACCGTGCCCAGTTCATTGGCCAACGCTTGATGCGTGACGGCCAGGTGTTGACCGTGTCCCAGCAGCGCCGCCGCCAGGCGCCGGTCCAGCTTGTGAAAGGCGACCGCGTCGACCAGGCTGGTGAGATCGGCCATGCGTTCGGCAAACAGGCCGAGCACCTCGTCGCGAAAACTCGGTGTCTCCAGCCAGCGTTGGAAGATGTCTGGCGGTATCAGCAGCAGCGTGCTGGCTTTGGTGGTGATGCCATGCGCCGACAAGGGCTGGGTGCGAAACAGACAGGCCGACGACACCAGGCATAACTCGCCCGGCACCACCCGGTACAACTCCAACGAGCGACCGTCGCCAGAGTTGCGCGAGACCTTGACCTCGCCGGACAGCACCAGCGGAAAGCCTCGGCAGGGGGCGTTTTCACTGAACAAGACGGTGCCAGCCGGTACCGTCACTGGCGCCACGGCCGGGGCCAGCTCGGCCAGCGTTGGCCGCACCTTGGCCAAGGCGGGGTAGAGGGCGGCGGGTGCTGGCGGGGCGCTTGAGTTCATGGTTGCAAGTGGCTCAAGCCAATGGTGAGTAGGGTTGTGATGCTATCAAAACGCTAGCGACAGTGACCAGCCAGGTCGTCCAGGATCGGGCAGTCCGGCCGCTCATCGCCGTGGCAGTGTTCCAGCAAGCTCACCAGCGTGCGCTGCATGGCTTGCATGGCCTCGATGCGCTGGGCCAGATCGTCCAGGTGGCGTTGTGCAATGCGCTTGACACTGGCGCTGGCGCGCTTGCGGTTGTGCCACAGACCCACCAGCTCGGCGATCTCCGCCATGGAAAAGCCCAGGTCGCGCCCGCGCTTGATGAACTGCAGCGTGTGCACGTCGGCCTCGCTGTATTGGCGATAGCCGCTGTCGGTGCGCGCCACCTGTGGCAGCAGCCCGAGCGACTCGTAGTGCCGCACCATCTTGGCGGAGATGCCCGAGCGCTGCGCCGCGCTGCCGATGTTGACCGGCCAACTGGTCTGGGTCATCACGGCGGGATCAGGCCTCGACCGCGTAGCCTTCTTCGGCGATGGCCCGGGCCAAGACCTCGCGTGGTTGCTGGGACTGTACGTCCACCCGATTCTGACTACGGTCGATCTTCACCTCGGCTTGCGGGTCGATCTGCCGGATGGCACGGGTGACGGCTTGTTCGCAGTGGCCGCAGGTCATGCCGGTGACTAGGAAGGTCTGGCTCATGGTGTTCTCCTGATACTTTGCGGGACAGACCTTTAGCTCTGTCCTCAACTGATTGTCGGATGTTGGCTGTTCACTTTGCGGGACAGACCTTTAGCTCTGTCCTCAACTGATTGTCGGATGTCGGCTGTTCACTTTGCGGGACAGATCTTTAGCTCTGTCCTCAACTGATTGTCGGATGTTGGCTGTTTGCCGGATCAACCCGGCGAGCATATCCTGAACCTTGCCATTGTGGGAAGGTCAAGTCCAGGGCCAATGAGCTTCCCGTCGGCATGCCGGTTGCGCGCCAGGGCTTGACCCTGCCATGATGGAAAGGTTCAGAATCGACGCCATGAATACCACCATCTCTCCCAACGCCACCCTGGACCTCGGCATCGGCGGCATGACCTGCGCCTCCTGCGTGGCGCGCGTGGAGAAGGCCCTGAAGAAGGTCCCCGGCGTGCGGGAGGCTAGCGTCAACCTGGCAACGGAGTCGGCGCGCGTGCGCTTTGAGCCGTCGGAGCAGACCGAGGCCCAGTTACGCCGCGCCGTGCGTGATGCCGGCTACGAGCCGCGTGCCGCCGATGCGCCGCCAGCCGAGCACGACGCCTCGCCGTGGGCTGGTTTTGCCCCAGTGGCCCTGGGCCTGGCGCTGTCAACGCCACTGGTCGTGCCCATGCTGGGCGATCTATTCGGCTGGCACTGGATGCTGCCGGCCTGGGTGCAGTTCCTGCTTGCCACGCCGGTGCAGTTCATTTTGGGCGCCCGTTTTTACGTCGGGGGCTGGCATGCGCTCAAGGCGCGCAGCGGCAACATGGATCTGCTGGTGTCCATCGGCACCACGGCAGGCTGGGCGCTGTCAATGTGGCTGTGGTGGCGCGCCGAGCCGGGCGAGATGGCGCACCTGTATTTCGAGGCGTCCGCGGTGGTGGTGACGCTGGTCTTGCTGGGCAAGTGGCTGGAGGCGCGCGCCAAGCGCCAGACCACCGAGGCGATCCGCTCGCTGCACGCCCTGCGCCCGGATGTGGCGCACCTGATCGGGCCCGACGGCGAGGTCGATGTACCGGTGGCCGAGGTGCTGGTCGCGGACCGGCTGGTGGTGCGCCCGGGTGAGCGTTTTCCAGTGGATGGCACGCTGCTGGAGGGGCACACCCAGGTGGACGAGTCGATGCTGACCGGCGAGCCGCTGCCGGTGGCCAAGGACGCCGGTACCCGGTTGACGGGGGGCTCGATCAACGGCGAGGGTCGCGTGCTGATGCGGGTCGGTGCAGTGGGCAGCGAGACCGTGCTGGCGCGCATCATCCGGTTGGTGGAGGACGCGCAAGCGGCCAAGGCACCGATCCAACGTCTGGTGGACCAAGTGTCGGCGGTGTTCGTGCCGGTGGTGTTGGTGATTGCATTGGTCACGCTGCTGGGCTGGTGGTTAAACGGCCACCCGTTTGAAATGGCCGTGATTCACGCCGTGGCGGTGTTGGTCATCGCCTGCCCGTGTGCGCTGGGTCTGGCGACCCCGGCCGCCATCATGGCCGGCACCGGCGTGGCGGCCAAGCACGGCATCCTGATCAAGGACGCACAGGCGCTGGAGCTGGCGCACAAGGTTGACGTGGTGGTATTCGACAAGACCGGCACGCTCACGCTGGGCCAGCCACGCCTGACGGCGTTTCGGGTGGCGGGTGAGTCCGACGAGCCGGCGACGGCCGCGTCGGCGCAACACGACGCGATGCTGACGGTGGCGGCCAGCCTGCAAAGCGGTAGCGAGCATCCGCTGGCCCGCGCGGTGCAGGCGGCGGCGGCCGAGCGCGGCCTGAGCTTGACGGCGCCTCGGAATCTGCGCGCCGTGCCGGGTCGCGGCAGCGAGGGTGCGCTCGGCGGAGAGCGCTACCTGATCGGCAGCCTGCGCTGGCTGGCCGAGTTGGGGGTTGACACTGGGCCGCTGGCTAGCCAAGCCGAGGCCTTGCAGGGGCAAGGCGCCACCGTGTCGGCCCTGGCCCAGCACACCGCGCAGGGCTTGCGTTTGCTGGCGCTGATGGCCTTTGGCGACGAAGCCAAGCCGGGCGCGGTCCAGGCGCTGGAACGGCTGCGCGCGCGTGGCATCAAGACCGTGATGATCTCCGGCGACAACCGGGGTGCGGCCGTTGCGATGGCGCTCAAATTGGGCTTGCGAGCGCAGGATGGCGAGGTGCTGGCCGAGGTGTTGCCAGGCGACAAGGCCGCCATGGTGATGAAACTCAAAGAGGGTGGCCACACCGTGGCGATGGTGGGCGACGGCATCAACGACGCGCCGGCCCTGGCCGCCGCCGACGTGGGCTTGGCAATGGGCAACGGCACCGATGTGGCGATGCATGCCGCCGGCATTACCCTGATGCGCGGCGATATCGCGCTGGTGGCGGCGGCGCTGGATATTTCCAGCCGCACGGTGGCCAAGATCCGCCAGAACCTGTTCTGGGCCTTTGCCTACAACGTGGCGGGCATTCCGTTGGCGGCGTTGGGCTACCTCAACCCGGTGGTGGCCGGTGCCGCCATGGCCATGAGTTCGGTCAGCGTGATGAGCAATGCCCTGCTGCTCAAGCGCTGGAAAGCGTTACAGTGAAGCCCTGCGCGCTGAGCGACGTAGCGCCTCGACAGCCACCCACAGCCCAACTTTCAACAATCCGTTGCGGACAGCGCTAAAGGTCTGTCCCGCAAAGTCACAGGAAACCGCCATGGTGCATGAGAGTCTTCGCATCATCCACGAGGAACACGCCGCCTTGGCGGCGATGCTGCGCTCTACCCTGGCGCTGGTTGAGCACGGCCCCGGCGAGAACCCGGATAACTTCTTTCAGGTGCTGCAGGCGATGCTGTTCTACATCGACGAGTTTCCGGAGCGCCTGCACCATCCCAAGGAAAGCGCCTTGTTGTTTCCGCCGGTGGCGCGCCTGGCGCCGCACTCCCGCTTCGTGCTGGAACGGCTGGAGAACGACCACCAGCGTGGCGAGGCCGCCGTGCGGGAGTTGCAGCACCAACTGATCGCCTGGGAGTTGCTGGGCGAGCCCCGGCGCTTGGCGTTTGAGCAGGCCGTCAGGCAGCACATCGAGTTTTACCTGGAGCACATGCGCCTGGAGGAAACCGTGATCCTGCCCGAGGCCAAGAAGGTGCTGTCACCGGCCGACTGGAACGAGCTTGATGCGGCCTTCATCACCAACTGCGACCCACTGACCGGCAAGTACCCGCGTGATCCGGGCTTTGACCGCCTGTTCAGCCGCATTGTCATGAATGCGCCCGCGCCAATTGGGTTTGGCGAGGGCTGAATCGGTCATTGCGCAGGGGTGACCCGTTTGCCGTCGGCACGGCGTTGGTCTTCGATGGCCGTGCCCAAGCCAGCGCTTGGCCGGGCGAGGTGACGGTAGGCGGATTCATCCCGAAGCTCAACTGTCATCCAGGCTCCAAAGCAGTCGCGCGTCGATCAACAGTGCAATACACTCTGTTGCACTATGCTGGACGGAATGTACATGGACTGTGCGGGAATCCGCACTTGTGCCGAAAGGGGCTAAACGATGACCACAGCGAACAAAATTGAATCCGAAATTTCAGCCTTGCCGCCGCACTTGCAGGCAGAGGTGCTCGATTTCGTGCAGTTTGTGAAGCAGCGGCACGGCATCGCCAAGGCGGCGCTTGCCGATGGCAATGCTCTGGGCGGTGGTGATTCCCCCTTCTTCCAGGCCTTGTCCGATGTGGGGTTTGTGGGCTGCATCGAAACGGACGAGCAACTTTCCACCCGCTACAAGCGGTACATTGATTTCTCCGCCAAGGTCGGTGTTCAAGCATGATTTTGGTGGACACAGGCGCATGGCTGACAAGGGCGATGCCTACCACGCCCGGTGCGTTGCGTTTTTTCGCAGTAACCGCGAGCCATTGATGACAACCTACCCCGTTCTGGTGGAGTGCGTGCATTTGATGTTTCGGCGCATCGGGGTTACCAAGACGTTGGCATGGATGGAAACGCTGGCGGCGCAGGGTGTTGGCGTGTTTGCCATGGGTGCGGACCATTTGCCGCGCCTCACGGAGTTGATGCGCCAGTATGCTGATTTGCCCATGGACCTCGCGGACGCGTCTCTTGTCTTGCTGGCCGAGGAATTTGGCGAAGGCCGGATTGTCAGCACGGATGAGCGCGATTTTCATGCGTATCGGTGGAAGAGCCAGCACCCGTTCAGCAATCTGCTGCTGGCCCAAAGTTGAGCGCGATGGTTGGCAGGGGAGAGACAAATTGTCGTCCTCCATTTGCGTTGGTTTGTGCGGCTGATTACACCGCTAGCTTTGCCAGCCTTTGGCCCAGTGGCAAGGCTATGCCAATCTGCAAATGATGTGCGAAGGGTTTGCGCTTGGTGTTGAAAGCTCGGGGCGGAAATAGTTACGGGTAAAGGGCAGCGCTAGCCCTCGTGAAACGTCCGCAAGAGACTATCAAAAGCATAGCAAATCATCTGCGCGAGCGTGGCTAAATCACGTTCTTGCAAGACTGCTCAATCAACCCCAGCAAGGTTCCAAAGCAGACGCGCGTCGATCAACAGCTTGTAGCGGGCACGCAGCGCATCGGCGCGCGCCGCCACGGCCGCGTTGACCGCGTCCATGGATTGGCGCCGCACCATCAGCAAGGCCTGCAGGTCGGCTTCTCCCAGACTGAAAGCGCGTTGGGTCAGGCGTGCGCTGTCGCGCGCGACGCCAGCCGATTGCTCGGCCAGTTGCCAACGCTCGAAGCCGCTCACGGCATCACTGACCTGGGTCGCGATCTGGACGTCCAGGTCGCGGCTCTGGCGTTCGAGGCTGGCGCGCGCGACTTCGACTTGGCTCAGGGCCTCGCGTGCGCTCTGGTCACGGTAGCGCCCGCCCAGCGGGAAGCTCAAACTCAGTCCCACCACCCGTTCGCTGCGAAAGGCCTCCGACGCGGTAAAGACCCCCACGGTCGGATCGGGCAGCCGATCCGCGCGTGTTCTGGCAGCCGTCAGTTCCGCCTTGCGCAAGGCCTGCCGCGCGGTGCGCAGCAGGTCGCTGCCAGCGGCGATCTGCGCACGCCACTGGGCTTCGTCGCGGTCCAGCGGCGTCGGCTCGGACAAGGCGCGGGCTTGCAAGGGCAGTTGCGGGAACCTGACCCGCAGCGCGGCATGGGCCTTGGACTCGGCCGCCGCCGTCGCGCTGACCTGGCGTTGCACTTCGGCCAGGTCGCCCTGCGCCACGTTGCGTTCAAGCATCGAGGCATCGCCGGCCTTGCGGCGCGTCTCGACCGCCTTGACGTTGGCCTGCGCGAACTGAAGCTGCTCCAGCAAGACCTCGCGGGTCTGGCGGGCCGTCAGCCAGTCCAGCCACAGGTCGAGCAACAGACGCGCCGACTCGTTGCGTGCCGCGCCGAGTTGTGCCCGGGCTTGTTGCAAGCCGGCATCGCCCAGATCGCGGTCCAATGCGGCCTTGCCACCGATGCGAAGGGTCCGCTCCAGTTGCACCGACCATTCGTTGGAACTTCCGCTGCCGTTGCCTGCTCCGTCAATCCGGCGCCGTTGCGCGGTGGTACTGGCGGTCCACTCGTAGGGAGAGGCCGCCAGCATGCCGGCGGTGTGGGTGGCGGCCTGCACGGCATGGCGCGCCTGGTTGACCGCCGGGTCCTGCTCGATGGCGGCACGCGCTTGTTCAAGATCTGGCAGGTCGCTCGGGGCCGCCAAGCCAGCGGCGTGTGCGCTCAAAGTCAGTGGCAGGACCAGCGCGAGGACGGTTGAGGTAATCCAGTGTTTCATTCGATTTCTCCTTCGCCCGCCAGTGGCCAAGCCCAAAAACGCAGGCCGGTGCCCGCGAACGACGCACGCAGGGCACTCAACAGCCGCGCCATCTCGTCCTCGGTGACGAAAATCTCGACCTTCACCGAGCGGCTGCGGCCGATGACTTGTTCCACGCTGTCCATGCGACCGTGGGCCGTGCCATGGCTGAACGTGGGCACGCTGGTGAAAATCTCGTCGCCACCGTGCACCAGCAGGGCGTCAAGCAGCTTCTCCTCGATTTCGGGGGGGCACAACAGCGCCAGACAAAACTTAGACATCACTCATCTCCAGTTGGGTGGGGGTCGCAGCGGGTTTCGGGTGTGCGAAGCGCAGGTACAGAATCGGCAGCAGGATCAGCGTCAGCGCGGTGGCGGTGATCAGTCCGCCGATCACGACGATGGCCAGCGGGCGCTGGATTTCGGAGCCCGGCCCGCTGGCGAACAGCAGCGGGATCAGGCCAAAGGCCGTGATCGTCGCGGTCATCAGCACCGGGCGCAGGCGTCGGCGAGCGCCCTGGGTCACGCAGTCCAGCAGCGACAAGCCCTCGGCGTGCAACTGGTTGAAGTAGCTCACCAGCACCACGCCGTTGAGCACGGCAATACCCAGCAAGGCGATGAAGCCGACCGAGGCCGGCACCGACAGGTACTCCCCGGTGGCCCACAGCGCGACGATGCCGCCAACCAGCGCGAACGGCACGTTGGACAACACCAGCAAAGCCTGGCGCACCGAGCCAAAGGTCGAGAACAGGATGACGAAGATGAAGCCCAGGGAGGCCGGCACCACCAGCGCCAATCGCGCCGCGGCGCGCTGCTGGTTCTCGAACTGGCCGCCCCAGGCCACCCGGTAGCCGGTGGGCAGCTTGACACCTTGCGCCACCTTGGCGCGCGCCTCCTCGACGAAGCCCACCAGATCGCGCCCGGTGACGTTGGCGATGACCACGCTGTAGCGGCTACCCTGTTCGCGCTCGATCTTCACCGGGCCGCTGTCGCGTTCGAGCTTGGCCAGCGATTGCAGCGGCACGCTTTGACCATCGGGCGTGGCGATGCGCAGCGCCGCGAAGTCGGCTGGCGAAACCCGTACCGAGTCGGGCCCGCGCAGCAGGATCGGGATGCGGCGGCTGCCGGCGATCACCGTGCCCGCGCGCTGGCCTTCGATCTGCACGCGCAAGGCGTCCTGCACGTCCTCGACCGACAGGCCGTAGCGGCCGACGGCAAGCCGGTCGACCACCACGCGCAGGTACTGCACGCCGTCGTTCTCGACCGTGTAGACGTCCTGGTTGCCGGGCACCTCCTTCATCAGACCCTCGATCTGGCTGGCCAGGTCGTTGAGCGTGGCCAGCTCGGGGCCGAAGACCTTGATCGCCACGTCGCCGCGCACACCGATGATCATCTCGGACACGCGCATGTCGATCGGCTGCGTGAAGCTGTAGGCCACGCCGGGCAACTGATCGAGCACGCCGCGAATCTTGTCCATCAGCGCCTCCTTGCTCTTGACCTGCCAGTCTTCACGCGGTTTGAGCACCAGAAAGGTGTCGGTCTGGTTCAGGCCCATCGGATCGAGGCCGATCTCGTCGGCGCCGGCGCGGGCGACCACGCCGGTGATCTCCGGAATGTTCTTCATCAGCGCCTGCTGGATCTTCAGGTCCAGCGCGGCGGTTTCTTCCAGGCTGACCGATGGCAGCTTCTCGATGCCGACGATGATGTCGCCCTCGTCCATGGTGGGCATGAAGGTCTTGCCGACCAGCGGGTAGACGCCCGCGGCCACCGCCAGCATCACCCCCGCCGCGATGAACACGACCTTCTGCCGCTTCAGGGCAAAGGCCAGCGTCGGTTGGTAGAGTCGCAGCAACTGGCGTGGCAGCCAGGGGTCCTGGTGGCTGACCTTCTTCAGCAAGTAAGACGCCAGCACCGGGATGACGGTGAGCGACAACAGCAACGAGCTGACCAGCGCGAACACAATGGTCAGCGCCACCGGCACGAAGAACTTGCCCTCCAGCCCCTGCAAGGTGAGCAGCGGCAGGAACACCACGATGATGATCAACATGCCGGCGGACACCGGCGCGGCCACTTCGCGCACGGCGCGAAACACCACGTGCCGGCGCGGCAGCTTCTCGGACGCCTTGTCATGGCTCAGGTGCTGCACCACGTTCTCCACCACCACCACGGCGGCGTCCACCAGCATGCCCAGCGCGATGGCCAGGCCACCCAGGCTCATCAGGTTGGCCGACATGCCGGTCGTGCGCATCAGGATGAAGGTGGCCAGCGCCGACAGCGGCAGCACCATCGCCACCGTGATGGCGGCGCGCAGGTTGCCCAAAAATGCACCCAGCAGCACCAGTACCAGCACGGTGGCTTCCAGCAGCGCCTTGGACACCGTGCCCACCGCTTTCTCGACCAGGCTGGCGCGGTTGTAGAAGACCTTGATCTCGACGCCCTTGGGCAGCGTGGGTTGGAGGTCTTCGAGCTTGCGCGTCACGCCCTCAACCACTTTTCGGGCGTTGGCGCCGGCCAGGCCGAGCACCAGGCCTTGCACCGCCTCGCCGCGGCCGTCCTGGGTGACCACGCCGTAGCGGGTGACACTGCCTTCGCGCACCAACGCCACATCGCCCAGACGCACCGCCAAACCTTTGTCGTTCCGGATGACGATGGCGCGCAGGTCGTCCTGGTTGCGAATGCTGCCCTCGGTGCGCACCAGCAGCACTTCGTCGCCTTCGCCCAGGCGACCGGCCCCGTCGTTGCGGTTGTTGGCCTCGATGGCCGCCTTGACCTGCGCCGTCGACAGGCCCACCGCGGCGAGCTTGCCGGGGTCGGGCAGCACTTCGAAGCTGCGCACCTTGCCGCCCAGCGCGTTGACATCGGCCACGCCGACCACCGAGCGCAGGGCCGGGCGGATCACCCAGTCCAGCAGATCGCGCCGATCTTCGAGCGCCATGCCCGCAGCCTCGACGGTGAACATGAACATCTCACCCAGGGGTGTGGTGATCGGTGCCATGCCGCCGCTGATGCCGCCGGGCAGATCGCCGCTGATGCCAGCCAGACGCTCGGACACTTGCTGGCGCGCCCAGTAGATGTCGGTGCCATCGTCGAAGTCGATCGTCACATCGACGATGCCGTACTTCGAGACCGAGCGCAACATGCGCTGCTTGGGGATGCCCAGCATCTCGATCTCGATTGGCAGCGCGATGCGGCTCTCAATTTCCTCCGGCGTCATGCCCGGCGCCTTCATGATGATCTTGACCTGGGTGCTCGACACGTCGGGGAAGGCGTCGATCGGCAGGTTCTTGAACGCCAACCAGCCCGCACCCATGAGTACCAGGCCGGCCATCAGCACAAACAGCCGCTGTGCCAGCGCGAATTGAACAAGTCGGGTCAGCATTAGTTACTCCCGCCCTTGCCAAGCCAGGCCGCCTTGAGCGCGATGACCGAGCTCACGGCGATCTCCTGGCCGCTGCGCAAGGCGCCCGTGACGCGTAGCGCCTGGCCGGCGCCGTCCTGCACCGTCACTGGCGTGGCGACGAAGCCCTTGTCGGTGCGCACAAACACATAGGCTTTGTCGCCCTGGCGTGCCAGCGCCGCCACCGGCACGGGCCAGCCGTCCTCGGTGCTGGCAAAGGGCACGCGCACCTGCACGAATTCGCCCAGGCGCAGGGCTTGCGCCCCTTGTTTGACCTCGGCGCGCAGCATCACAGTCTGGCTGTCGCTGACGGTTGCCCCGAAGCCCAGCGGCGTGGCGCCCAAGTCCCGATCCACCCCGGTAATCTGCGCCCCTTTGGTTGCCACTTGGGCCTGACGATCAACCGGAATCTGGATGTCAAGCCACAGCTTGCGGGTGTCGGCGATGCGCATCAGTGCGTCGGCGCTCTGGGTACGCAGGCCCGGTTTGGCGTCGAGCTTGACCACCACGCCGGGAGACCGTGCGCGCAGCACCAGGGCGTCCTGCATGGCGCCACCGTCGGCGACACGGCGGATGGTCGGAGCGTCCAGCCCGGCCAGGCGCAGTGCCGCTTCGGCCTGGCGCTGGCGCGCCTGGTCCTCGGCGGCGGCCGACTCGGCTTCCAGCACGCGCCGTTGCGGCACGATGCCGTCGGCGAACAGCAGGCGCTCACGCGCCAGCGTCTTGTGGGAGAGGCGACCCTTGGAGGCCGCTTCACTCAGCTTGAGTTGCAGTTCGCCCAGTTCCGGGCTGACCAGGCGCAGCAGCGGCTGGCCCACTTGGACCCGGTCGTTCTCGCCGACCAGCAATTGGTCGACCACGCCGGCCACCGGGGCGCTGAGTACGTACTCCTGGCTGGGCGGCAACACCACCCGCGCCGGGAAGGTGTGGCCGCTGATGGGCGCAGGCTGTTCGAGCCGCTGCAATCGGACGCCGAGCGCCTGCAACTGTGCGGGGGTGACGGCGAACTCGTCGGCCGCCTGCGCAGCGGCGGCTGCGGACAGGACGAGCAGACCTTGGGCGCAGCGCAACAACGCGCGCCGGGTGAGGCGATAGGACATGAAAACTCCACGATGGACGGGTTCACCACGCGGGGTGAACCAAGGAACTAGACGGCGGGGCGGCTGTTCAGGCGCGCGCTGGCGGTCCGCGACCGGCTGGCGGCAGGCTTCGGTGGAGTGGGCGGGGTGGCGCGGCTGGTTTCGCCCAGCTCACGCGCTTACTGGCTTCAGGGTCCG
>JAUXWC010000017.1 GCA_030685025.1 Rhodoferax sp. | reverse complement strand
TCGCCAGCGACGCCGCATTGGGGTAAGCTGTCATTGTTCGATACTGGCAACCCCCTTTGGAGCGACCATGAGTGATGCACAGAACGCAGGCTTTGGCAAGTACGTCCCCGGCTTTGACTTCCTCCAGAGCCTGGCCAAGGGGGCGACCAGCAACATCCCGCAAATGCCGAACCTGGCCAACTGGGTGGCGCCCACCTTGAATGTGGAAGAGCTGGAGAAGCGCATTGATGAGCTCAAGGCGGTGCACTTCTGGCTGGAGCAAAACTCCAAGGCCCTGGGTGCCACCATCCAGGCGCTGGAGGTGCAGAAGATGACCCTGGCGACGCTCAAGGGCATGAATTTCAACATGGGTGACGTAGCCAATGCGCTCAAATTGAAGGCAGCCGACTCGGTGGCCAGCGGGGTGCAGCGTGTAACCGACACCGCTGCATCGACTGCCAAGACCATCTCCAATGTGGCGTCCGGCGCCGGTGCGGTCGCCAAATCGGTGCGTGGCGGCACCAAGAAGCCCGCCACGGGCGTCAGTGCGCTGGTCGACCCGTTGCAGCTTTGGGGCGCGCTAACACAGCAGTTCCAGCAGATCGCCGCCGGTGCCATGAAGGAGGCCGCCACCAACACCGCGTTGGACGCCTCCAAGCACATGGCCACCGGCCTGGCGCGCGAGGCGGTCAAGGCAGCCACCAAGCCACGCAGCGGGGGCACCCGCAAAACTCCCGCCAAAACCGCCAGAAAGACCACCCGGCGGGCCTGAGGCGGCCAGCACGGCGCGAGCGGGCCATGAGACTGTTTCCCTACGGCCATGCCACCCATCCCAAGTGGCCCATGGCGGCTGCCTTGGTACTGGCGCAGTTGCGCGCGCAAATGGCCCTGCCGGCCTACGCCAGCGCGCCTACGCTGGCGCTGCTGTATATCACCGACCACTATGGCGAATCGGCCCGCGACATTCTGGACCACCTCAGCGCGGAGCTGTCGGGGGTCACCGATTGGGTCGGGACGGTAGGCGTGGGCATTGCGTCCAACAACGTCGAGTACTTTGACGAGCCGGCGATGGCCGTGATGCTGTGCGACCTGCCCAGCGACCAGTACCGCGTGTTTTCTGGCGTGGCGCCCCTGGGCCTCGGGTTTGAGGCGCATACCGCACTGGTGCACGCCGACGCGGGGACACCGGACATGGCGGAACTGGTGCAGGACATGGCGCGTCGCACCGGCTCGGGTTACCTGTTTGGAGGTGTCTCGTCAAGTCGCACCGTGAGTGTGCAATTTGCCGCCGGGGCCGACGGCTATATCAAGGGCCATGGCACGGCCAGCGGCGTGTTCAGCGGCGGCTTGAGCGGTGTGGCGTTCTCGGAGCAGGTGGGCTTGGTATCACGTGTGACGCAGGGTTGCCTGCCGGTGTCGCGCGCGCGCGAGGTGACCGATGCGGATGACAACCTGGTGCTGGCTCTGGACGGGCAGCCCGCGCTGGATGTGTTGCTGGGCGACCTGTCGGTCTCCCTGGAGCGGCCACACCAGGCGCTGCAAGCGGTTCGCGCAACCCTGGTTGGCCTGTTCAAGGCGCCGCACGCCGATGCGCCGTGCACGCTGCCCAGTGCGGCCGGGCCAACCGGGCGCGGCGCGCTGATCGACCATGCGGGCAGTTTTGGTGCCGATGTAATCGTGCGCCACATCATCGGCCTGGACCCCGGGCGGCGCGGTGTGGCGGTGGCCGAGCGGGTCGAGGCTGGCATGCAACTGGCCTTTTGCCAGCGCAACGCGCAGGCCGCGCGTGCCGATCTGGTGCGCATTTGCGCCGAGATTCGCGAGGAGTTGGAGCCACAAGAGATGACGGTGGAAACTGCCCTGGCCTTGGCGGCGCCCGAGGCCGAGGCGGCACCGCATCCGGGGCGTGGCATCGCCGGCGCGCTCTACGTCAGTTGCACCGGGCGCGGCGGCCCGCACTTTGGCGGCCCCAGTGCCGAGCTCCAGATCGTGCGCCGAGCCCTGGGCGATGTACCCCTGGTGGGTTTTTTTGCGGGCGGAGAGATCGCCCGCGATCATTTGTACGGCTACACCGGTGTGCTGACGGTCTTCACCGGTCCGGCATGAGCCAACGCGCATCCAAGAAGGACTTGTTATGACCATGAAGTGTCCCGCCTGCGGCAAGGAGAATGTGGAGGCAGCCAAATTCTGCAAGAAGTGCGGCGCGTATTTGGCGTGGCAATCGACCACCATGGAGCCGGGTTCGGACTTTGCGGCCACTCAGATGGCGTCCGACTTCGCCGAGCCGGATTCGGATGCCACCGTGATTCGACCCGCTGCCAGACCCGCCGCCCGTCAATCGCGCGCGCCCGTGGCCGCTGCGCCGGACCCCCTGCTTGAGGCGCTGGCGGATCGATCAAGCCCAAGCGCCGGTCCGCCCAAAGTCGCGGCGGCACCGGCCCAGGACGTCCCGGTGAGATCCGCAAAGGCGGGTTTGATTGTTGGCGCACTGGTGCTGGTGGCGGTGCTGGCAGCCGCGTTGGCCTATTGGCTACTTGGCCGCGAGTCGGCGCCCGCGTCGGTGCGTCCTGCTGCAGTGGCACCTGCCGCGTCGCCAGAGCCGGTTGCCGCGCCGATTGCCGAACCCCTGTCCGTCGCGCCTTCGATTGCGCCCGTGCAGCCGACGCCTGAGCCCACTGCGGTGGTGCCACCCGCCGCCCAAGCACCGGTGGCGGCGCCGGCCGAGCCGGTCAAACCTCGACCCAAGCCAGCACCCGCGAAACCGGCACCGGTGCAAGCGATCCCTCGCCCGGTTGCGCCACCTGCTGCGCCGGTCGCGCCACCCCCGCCAGCGCCCGCTGCGGCCGAGCCCGCGCCAGTGGTGCCGACTGGTCCGAGCAGCCCCACTCAAGCGTGCGAGGGCAAGTCATTCTTCGGCAAACCGGCCTGCATGAACGAGCAGTGCGCCACGCCCAGGTTTACCAAACACCCGCAGTGCGTGGAATTGCGTGAACAGAACCGGCGGCGCGAAGAACAGCAACTGCGCAATTGAACCGCCGCCATGCGTCAACTCGTTCGGCAAGGCCTTGGAACAAGTCGCTCAAGTCGCTTCTTTCTCAACAATTTCCCGGCATAAGGTGGCCAAGGGCACAGCCCGCACATCATGCCCCATTGGCAATGGCTCCAGTCCGGCGTAGACCACCAGTTTGCGCGCGGGTTTGAGATCGTCACAGGCTGCGTGCATCGGTGGGCGCGGTCAGGCTTTGCGGAAAGCCGCCGCGCAGCCAGAGGGCGTCCAGCGAGTCAGGGCTGATTCCAGAACGTCGAGTGTGCCCAATTCGAGATAGGTGATTCGGCCAGCCAGTGTGTCACCGGATTGTTTGAGCAGGTCGAGTGAGGCGCAACCCAGCAGCAGGTAGCGAGCGGCATTCTGGCCTGAGCGGCGCGCCTGGTCGATCAGTCCGAGCAGAACCGGAAACAAGCCGGGTGCGCGATGCACCTCGTCAAGAATGACGAGCTTGTCCAGATGGTCGGCCAAGTACAACTCGGGTTGCGCCAGCTTGGCCAGATCGCGATCTGAAGGGTTGTTTACACGCCGCGCGATCGATCCGCCTTGAAGCGCGCCACGAAGGCGGGGAACGCGCCTGCATCCAAGGCCTCGCGAATTTCATCCATCAGGTTCAGGTAGTAATGCAGGTTGTGCACACTGGCCAGCATGGGGCCCAGCATCTCCCCGCAGCGGTCCAGGTGGTGCAGGTAGGCGCGGCTGAAACCCTCGCGCCCGCCCTGTGCCCAACTCACGCCTGACGCGCCAGCGCAGGCGTAGCAGGTGCAGGTTTCGTCCAGGGGCTGTTGGTCGGTCTTGTGGCGCGCGTTGCGGATTTTCAGGTCACCAAAGCGCGAAAACAGTGTGCCGTTGCGCGCGTTGCGCGTGGGCATGACGCAGTCGAACATGTCCACGCCTTGGGCCACGCCCTCCACCAGGTCTTCCGGCGTGCCGACACCCATCAGGTAGCGCGGCTTGTGCGTGGGCAGACGGTGGGGCGTGTGCGCCATGATGCGCTGCATCTCTTCCTTGGGCTCGCCCACGCTCACGCCGCCGATGGCGTAGCCAGGGAAGTCCATGGCCACCAGTTGGTCCAGCGACTCTTGGCGCAGGTTCTCGAACATGCCGCCCTGTACGATGCCAAACAGGGCGTTGGGATTGGCCAGGCGCTCGAACTCGCTGGCGCAGCGCCGTGCCCAGCGCAGGCTCAGCTCCATCGACTGGCGTGCCTCGCGTTCGGTGGTGAGGTGGCCCTTGGTCTGGTAGGGTGTGCACTCGTCAAACTGCATCACGATGTCGGAGTTCAGCGTGGTCTGGATCTGCATCGAGATCTCGGGCGTCAGGAACAGCTTGTCGCCATTGACCGGGCTGGAGAACTTGACACCTTCCTCGCTGATCTTGCGCATCTCGCCCAGCGACCAGACCTGAAAACCGCCCGAGTCGGTGAGGATCGGCTTGCTCCACTTCTCGAACTGGTGCAGGCCGCCAAATTGGGCCATCACGTCCAGCCCGGGGCGCATCCACAGGTGAAAGGTATTACCCAGGATGATCTGGGCGCCCATCTCGTCGAGCGAGCGGGGCGTGACGCCCTTGACCGTGCCGTAGGTGCCCACCGGCATGAAGATCGGGGTTTGCACCACGCCATGACTGAGCGTTAGGCGGCCACGCCGGGCGTGGCTGGAAGGGTCGCTGGCGAGCAGGTCGAATTGGAGCATGGGCTGATTTTAGGTGGCGGTCAGTTCGAGGCGCCACGGGCGTTCGTCGTTTCATGGTTCCACGCCACGCCGCTCGATTCGAGACCGACGTTCCCCACACGTCTGGCCGGCTGCCGGGAGGGCTGCCTTGCCATGCCAATGGGAAAGGCTCAAGAACGGTCGTGAAAAACGGATTGGCGACAAACCCCAATCGCTTTACAATGCAAATTGCTTTGCCACCTGTTTTGTAAAGGAAATGCGATGCAATCAGAAGCCATTGTTTCCAGCAAAGGTCAGGTCACCTTGCCCGCTGCCATGCGGGCGAAACTCGGCATTGGGCCGGGTTCGCACATTCAATTCGTGCTGCGCGGCAAGGAGTTGGTGATCAAACCGGAACTGCCCATGAGCGCGTATTACGGCATGCTCAAGGGATACGATTTGGGCGACATCGAGCCTGAGAAAGAGCCGGATCGGGAGTTTGAATGAACGTTGTCGATTCTTCCGGCTGGATTGAGTTTTTTCTCGCGGGTACGAATGGCCCCTTGTTTAAGCCAGTGATCGAACAGCGCGATAGCTTGCTGGTCCCGGTTATTGCCTTGTATGAAGTGCACAAGGTGCTCGGCCGCAGCGTCAGCGCCAAAATCGTAACCCGCTGCCTGGACGTGATGCGCCTGGGGCGCGTGTTGGACTTGACCGACCACCGCGCCATCGCCGCTGCCGAGGTGTCGCGCAAGCACAAGCTGGCCATGGCCGATGCGGCCATGTACAGCATGGCGCTCGAATTCGGCGCGGCCTTCTGGACTCAAGACGTGGACTACAAGGGTCTGCCAGGCGTCAAGCTGTTTCCCAAACCCTGAGGGGCCACCGCAATCAAGGCGCGGGATTCAGACCCGCGCGCGCCAGCAGCATGGCATCCCCATAGCTGAAGAACCGATACTGCCGCGTAATCGCATGCCGGTACAGCGCCATCACGTGCTCATAGCCCGCAAACGCGCTTACCAACATCATCAGCGTGGATTTGGGCAGATGGAAGTTGGTCACCAACAAGTCCACCAACTTGAACTCAAAACCTGGCGTGATGAAGATCTGTGTGTCACCGGTGGTCAAGCGGGTCTGGGCCCAGGCTTCCAGCGTGCGCACGCTGGTCGTGCCGACGGCGACGATACGGCCGCCGCGCGCGCGGCAATCGACAATCGCCTGTTGCGTGGCCAGGGGCACGTCGTACCACTCGCTGTGCATCTGGTGCTCGGCCAGGTTTTCGGTCTTGACGGGCTGGAAGGTGCCCGCGCCGACGTGCAGGGTCACGTGGGCGCGCTGCACCCGCATGGCGTCGATGGCCGCCAGCAGCGCTTCATCAAAGTGCAGCGCGGCCGTGGGTGCCGCCACCGCGCCGGGGTTCTTCGCAAACACGGTTTGGTAGCGACTGGCGTCCTCGGCGGAATCGGTGTGGGTGATGTAGGGTGGCAGCGGCACATGGCCGTGGCGCTCCAGCAGGGTGTGAGGATCGTCGCCTGAATCGTTGGACAGTACGAAGCGAAACAGTGGGCCCTGCGCATCGGGCCAGCGGCCAAGCAGGGTGGCGCTTAGGCCATCGCGTGTGCCGGGTGCCCCGGCCAGGGCCAGCGTGGCGCCGACCTCCGGCTTCTTGCTCACCCGCATATGGGCCGCCACCTGGTTGCCGCCCAGCACCCGCTCGACCAACAGCTCGACCTTGCCGCCGGTCGGTTTCTCGCCAAACAGGCGCGCCTTGATGACCTTGGTGTCGTTGAAAACCAGCAGATCGCCGGCGCGCAGCAAGGTTGGCAGCTCGCGGAAGATGCGGTCCTGAGGTTGCGCGCCAGTGCCATCGAGCAGCTGCGAGGCGCTACGCTCAGGCGCCGGGTGTTGTGCGATCAGCTCCGGCGGTAGGGTGAAATCGAAATCGCTGAGCGTGAAGACGCGCGCGGCGTGGGGGTCTGGCAGTGTCATGCGGCTTGAGGGCTGGACGAGCCCGTTCCAAGTTGGAGGGAGAAAACAGACCGTGGCTGCGGGGCCACGACTCAGGCGAGGGCACAATTGTCCCATGCCCGCGCCGCCGTCCACTCCCGTCAAGAGCCCGATGCAGAAGGCGCTCGACAAGCTGGGGCTCAGGCGTGACATCGACTTGGCGCTGCACCTGCCGCTGCGCTACGAAGACGAGACCCGCATCACCCGGCTGGTTGATGCGCGCGAGGGGGAGCACATTCAGATCGAAGCCACGGTTGTCGACAGTGAAGTGACGCTGCGTCCCCGGCGCCAGTTACTGGTGCGGGTGGACGACGGCTCGGAGGTGTGCACGCTGCGCTTCTTCAGCTTCTATCCGGCGCTGCAAAAGGCGCTTGCGATCGGGGCACGCATCCGCGCCCGTGGCGAGGTCAAGGGCGGCTTCCAGGGGTGGACCATGATGCACCCAGTGACCCGTCCCGCCACGGGTGAGCTACCCACGGCCTTGACCCCGGTCTATCCCACCGTGGCCGCTCTGCCCCAAGCTTATTTGCGCAAGGTGGTGGCAAGTGGCTTGTCGCGGGCCGACCTGTCGGACACCATCCCAGCCCACATGATGGCCAGAAGCGGCCCGCAGATCGCATGGCATCTACGCCAGGCGCTACAGTTTTTGCATCACCCGGCGCCTGACGTGGCCCTGGCCACGCTGGATGACCACAGCCACCCGGCCTGGCAACGGCTCAAGCTTGAAGAGCTGCTGGCGCAACAGTTATCACAGTTGCAGTCCAAGCGCGAGCGTGCCTTGCTGCGTGCACCGGTGCTCCAGCCGGCCACCCCCCACGCCGGCTTGCCACGTGTTGGCGCGCCACCGCCCGCCGCGCTATCTGAGCCGGTCGAAGCGGCGTGCCCCGGGCACGACAAGCCCGCGTTGCCCCTGCATGAGCAACTGCTGGCGGCACTGCCTTTCACATTGACGGCTGCCCAGCGTCGGGTGGTCGCCGAAATCGCCCACGACATCGCCCAGCCGGTGCCCATGTACCGACTGTTGCAGGGCGACGTGGGTGCCGGCAAAACCGTGGTGGCGGCCTTGGCGGCGGCGATCTGCATCGAGGCCGGCGCGCAGTGCGCCCTGATGGCGCCGACCGAGATTCTGGCCCAGCAACACTTCGGTAAATTGGTGGCTTGGCTCGAACCTTTGGGCATCCAGACCGCCTGGTTGACCGGCAGCCAGAAGACCAAAGAGCGCCGACACATGCTGGCCCTGATCGAGAGCGGCGAAGCCGCGCTGGTGGTGGGCACCCATGCGGTGATCCAGGACAAGGTGCAGTTCAAGCAGTTGTCCCTAGCCATCATCGACGAGCAGCACCGCTTCGGCGTGGCGCAGCGTCTGGCCTTGCGCCAGAAGATCGGCTACGAGGGCCTTGAGCCGCACCTGCTGATGATGACGGCCACGCCGATCCCGCGCACGCTGGCGATGAGCTACTACGCGGACCTGGACGTCTCCACCATCGACGAACTGCCCCCCGGGCGCACCCCCATCGTCACCAAATTGGTGAACGAAACCCGCCGCAACGAAGTGGTCGAACGCATTCGCGGCCAGTTGGCGCAAGGGCGGCAGGTCTATTGGGTCTGCCCCTTGATCGAGGAGAGTGAGGCGCTGGACCTCACCAACGCTACCGAGACGCACGCGCAACTGAGCGCGGCCTTGCCGGGCGTGAGGGTCGGGCTGCTGCACTCGCGCATGCCGCAGGCCGAGAAGCAGGCGGTGATGTCACTGTTCACGCAAGGCCAGATGGGCGTGCTGGTCAGTACCACGGTGATTGAAGTCGGGGTGGACGTGCCCAATGCCTCGCTAATGGTGATCGAACACGCCGAGCGTTTTGGCCTGAGTCAACTGCACCAGTTGCGCGGCCGTGTTGGACGCGGGGCTGCTGCCTCGGCCTGCGTGTTGCTGTACTCGACTGGCGATGCGCCGCGCCTCGGTGAGACCGCACGCGCCCGCCTCACGGCGATGCTGGAGACCAACGACGGTTTCGAGATCGCCCGGCGCGACCTGGAGATTCGCGGCCCCGGCGAGTTTCTGGGCGCGCGCCAATCGGGCGCGGCCATGCTGCGTTTTGCCGATCTCGCCACCGATGCGCACCTGCTGGAGTGGGCACGTCAGGCGGCGCCCCGCTTGCTGGACCAGCATTCGGAACTGGCCGAGAAACACGTGGCGCGTTGGCTGGGGGGCACGGCGGAGTATTTGAAGGCGTAGCCGCACTGAAGCGTCGCGCAGCGTCGAGACATGCCCGTGATTCCGGCCAACAAGTGGGAGCGACAGCCAACACGGGAAAGGCCCGGCTGGGCTGGATGCGACTTTGAAGCAATGCAAATTACAGTGAGTACGCACATGTTGACATCGCGTTGGTTATTCTTGCAACTTATCGCCCTGTGCGTGGTCGCGCCGACTTGGGCCGCGCCCTTGTCGCCCGCGCGGCAAGTCCATGAAGAAGTCAGTCCCCTGCGCGAGCGGCACAGTGCGGTGATTTGGGGCGACAAGACCGCCACGGTGGAGCAACTGCACGCCATCCTTGCCGATTTGGACAAGGGCTTGACGCAGTTGGCCACGCCACTGCATCGCGGATTGGCCGAGGGCGACCCGAGCTTGCGCTTTCGTCGCTACCACTTCTTGAATGACAAGGCCAAGCTACAGGCGCGCCTGGGTGATCGCGCAGGCGCGCTGGCCACGCTGGGCGACATGTCGCGCATGGCCTGGCTCGCTCCGAGTGGCTCTGGACCAGAGGGTGATCCCGACCTCAAGCCCTTGCTGGAGCATCCTGCGGCAGTCGGCTTGCGCGCCAGATACGCGGTGGGCCCGCGTTTTGGTCCGGTCTCGGCCCTGAAGACTGCGTACCGCGGACAACTGAGCGCGGCCGAGCGCCTGGCGGGCCTGTCGCGCATCTGGAGCGCTGCGCGGCAGGGATTTGTCTGGTTCGATCTCGTCCCGGACTTGGACTGGGACAAGGCGTACTTGGAGACCATTCCCCGCGTCCTGGCAGCGCGAGACACCAAGGCCTACTACCGGGAATTGATCCGCTTCACGGCGCTGCTCAAGGATGGACACAGCAGCGTTTCCCCGCCCAAATCATTGGAAGACCATTTCTACGCGTGGCCCGGACTAACGGTGGCGCGGATTGAGGGCCAAGTTTTGGTGACCAAGGTACGCGATGCGGCCCTGGCGCGTCAAGGGCTGCGTGCGGGTGACGTGGTCTTGAGCATTGACGGTTTGGCGGTCGATGCCTATGCGGCGCGCTACGTGACGCCCCTGCAAAGCAGTTCCACGCCGCAGGATTTGGAGTTGCGCAGCTACAGCTACATGCTGCTTGCGGGAGACGCCAAGCGCGCCGTGCGGCTGGGCTTGCGGCGGGTTGACGGGCGCCGCTATGCGGTGCTGGCACGACGCAGCGGGTACACGCAGGCGCCCGCCAACGCCAGTGTCGCGTTTGAGCTTCGTGCCGATGGGGTGGCCGTGCTCCGGGCGGGCCAGTTCGGAAATGACGATGCCGCCAAGTTGCTGGAGGCGAACATTGATGCTGTCCTGCAGGCGAAGGCCTTTGTCATCGACCTGCGCGACAACGATGGCGGCTCCAGCGACTACGGTTGGATGTTGCTGAGCTGGTTGCAGCGCGGCCCGATCCCCACGCCCGTCAGCCAGGTTCGCGAAGACAGCGCCTATCAGCAAGCCAGATTGGGGCCGTCGGCTGCCCCCCTTTGGCGCGATTTGCCCCAAGAGCCGTTTGAGATGGCGCGTCCGAAGCACTTTGACGGGCCCGTGGCGGTGTTGATCAATGCGGCCACGTTTTCCGCCGCGGAAGACATGGCCGCGGCGTTCAAACTGATGAAACGCGGCCTCATTGTGGGGGTGCCCAGCGGGGGCAGTACCGGTCAGCCGCTTTCAATTGCATTGCCTGGTGGCGGCAGTGCGCGTATCTGTGTGAAGCGTGACAGCTATCCCGACGGGAGTGACTTCGTTGGCGTGGGCGTGCAACCCGATCTGGTGGTGGCGCAAACAGTGGCCAGCGTGCGCGCCGGCGCCGACCCGGTGTTGCAACGGGCGGCTCAAGCCTTGTTGGCCCCCAAGCCCTGATCGGGGTACGGCAAGCGCCAAACGACAGGCTGGATGGGCTGCTGCGGAGCGTTCACAGGCGCGCGCGATGGCCACGCCAAATCCAGAGTCCGGTTCGGTCACGGCTATCAGCGTCTGGCCTCTTGAAGACGACGGCGCGCTGTCAACGAACGTAGAAGTGGCCGTGCGCTGGGCGCACCACGCCAACGCTCGCCCGGCCGGCCGGCCGGGCGAGCAATTGCGCGTATCCTCAGCCCATGCTGCGCCTGACCCAAGCCCCCAATCTGGCCATCGCCACGCTGTGGGCCGATGCCATGGGGGTGGAGGGCATCGCCGCGAGTGTGCAACGGCAATACCTGGTGGGTGTTGCGGGCGAATTGCCGCCCGACCAGTGTTTGCCCGAGGTTTGGATTCACAACGCCGGTCAGATCGACCGGGCGCGCACCTTGTTGCACGACTTGCAGCACGTGCCGCAGCACCGTTGGCTGTGCCTGTGCGGTGAAATGGTCGAGGGCGGTTTTGAGCAGTGCTGGAATTGCGCCGCCCTGATGCCGCGTTGACCATTCGGCGCGACCGCTACCGCTTGGAGCGGGCGCGCTCTGGTAGGACAATAGCCCCATGACCCTCACCGAACTCAAATACATCGTGGCCGTGGCGCGCGAGCGGCATTTTGGCCGCGCGGCCGAGGCCTGCTTTGTATCCCAGCCCACGCTGTCGGTGGCGGTCAAGAAGCTTGAAGAGGAACTGGACCTCAAACTGTTCGAGCGCAGCGCCAATGACGTGACCATCACCCCGCTGGGCGAAGAGATCGTGCGTCAGGCGCAAAGCGTTTTGGAGCAGGCCGCCAACATCAAGGAGATTGCCAAGCGTGGCAAGGACCCGTTGGCTGGGGCGCTACGCTTGGGCGTCATCTACACCATCGCGCCCTATCTGCTGCCGGATCTGGTGCGCCAGGTGATCGAGCGCACGCCGCAAATGCCACTGATGCTGCAGGAGAACTTCACCGTCAAGCTGCTGGAGATGCTGCGCACCGGCGAGATCGATTGCGCCATCCTGGCCGAGCCCTTCCCGGATG
>JAUXWC010000006.1 GCA_030685025.1 Rhodoferax sp. | reverse complement strand
CACTCCGTCCACAGTTGCACAGTGTGCTTGAAGCTCAGCGCGCGCGGGTCTATGCCAGCATTGCAGGCGGCCTGCGCCATGAGCAGGCGGATCACGTTGTAGGCCAGTAGATGGACCCACAGTTGTTTTTCGTTCATCTGCGGCGTCTGGCAGCTCAGCACGTCCATCCCCGTGGTGGTCTTGAGGTTGCGCAAATCGAGCTCGACGTTCCAGCGACGCGCATACAGCGCCGAGAGATCGTCCTTGCTGACCTTGCGATGATCAAGCAAGGTGGTGACCAATACCTGGTGAGCGACTTTGACCTCACGGACCGTGATTTCATCGGGGAAGTGAGCGTACTGCTCGGGCGTCATCCACTCTGGACGCGCCGCAGGTTTTGGCCAGCACACGAGGTGCTCGCGTGTGCCCAGCGACCGCCCACGGCGGAAGTCGGTGATGCGCGAGCCGTTTTGCTCAAGCAGTACGTCTACGCCCCTGGCCATCAGTGTGGCAATCAGCCAATAGTTGCAGTACAGGGCATCGGCGAGCATCACATCGCCCGGGGAGAAGCCATCGAGCAGGCCGCGCACGAGTCCGAGTTCACCGCTGCCCTTGCCGCTGTATGGCCCTATCGCTGCATCCAGCGCCGCGCCGGTGGCCAGGCAAATCACCATGACCAGTCGCGCCAGTGGAAAGCCTACTCCAGGTGCCTGGGTGCTGGGTTGGGGGTACAGGGCTTGATTCTCGGGGGTATCGGGCATGGAGATGCCGGTGCCGTCCACCAGCCTCACCGAGCGACCACGCCACAGCCATTGCGCCAGCGCCTTCTCACTGAGCAAGCGGCCTGTCTGGCGCGTGAGCGTACTGAGCATCTCCAGCGGCAGGCGTTGGCGCGCCCGGCAGTACCCGCCGGTACGAATGCTGCACGGGGAGAGTCCATCGGCCGCGCGCTGCGCGGCCCAGCCGTTGACCGCCTTCTGGCATGAGCCATCGGCCTGGAGCACCTGGCGCATGAACATGGACAGCGCAACTGTGGGCGGATACAGCCGCTCGCGGTGCTGGGGCAGCAGCGCTTCGGTCGTCGCGAGCAACTGCGGACTCGTCAGCACGTTGAAGAACTCCACCGCCTGGGTTGCCTTGGCTTGGCGTCCGATATGCGTCTGACGTGTCTGACGTTGATGCAAAGCGTTTCGGGCGTTACGATCCATGGTGGCTGGCCTTCGGAAAGATGGTTTGGGAGCTTCGTAACAACCATCCTATCAATCCTCTGGTCAGTCACCTCTTTTGCCTTCAAATTCAAATGCTTGCGCCTGTGACTTCATCGTCATGCGGCTTAAGTAAGTGCCATTC
>JAUXWC010000146.1 GCA_030685025.1 Rhodoferax sp. | reverse complement strand
TGTTAACGGCTGTGTAGAAGCGCACAAAGTTGGCTGTCAAAGAGCGGTTTTGAGGGCTGCTGGATAGCGGTCGCGCAACTGCGGGGTGCGCAAAGGGCGGGGAGACAAATACACGAACGCCAGTGCTTGGCGCTCGCTGGTGAGTGTTGCGCTGATCAGAACGGCACGTCGTTTTCGCCGATGCCCGCTGGCTTGAAGTCTTTGGCGTTGTAGGTGCGGTCGTGTTTGAATGCGCGCTGGATGTCTTGGCCATATTGACGCCAAATGACGTCAAGCAAGTCATCCAAGACTTCGTAGACAGCCGTGGCTTGCTTGGGCGTCCAATTTGGCGTGATACGCAGGGTTCGCACCGTTGCCTTCGTGTTGGCGAGCCCCATCTCTTCCAAGCGGTATTCGCGCAGTTGCGCTCGCTGCTTCCTGGTCTTGCGCTTCATGACTTCTTGCCTTTGCGCCCGACACGACTGGCGCTCTTTTGCTCGGCTCGCGCCATGGCTTCCTTGAGGCGATAGGAGTCGCCCTCCAACATGACGATCTCGCAGCGGTGCACCAGGCGGTCAATCAGCGAGACGACGCAGGCGGCATTGGGAAAGACCTCGTGCCACTCCTTGAAGGCGCGGTTGGTCGTGATGATGGTGCTCTTGTTTTGGTAGCGCCGACTGATCAGCTCGAACAACAAGTCGGCGAATCGATTGGAGTACGACAGGTAGCCCACCTCATCGATGACCAAGAGGTCTGGGGCGCCATAGTGTTTGAGTCGACGGCGCAGCGCCGAGTCGCTGTCAAGCGCGGTCAACTCGCCCAGCATGTCGGTCGCACTGGTGAACAGCACGGTGTGACCCTGCACCAGGGCCTGGTGCGCCAGATTGCATGCCAGCATGGTCTTGCCCAGGCCGTTGGTGCCCACCAGCATGACGTTGGTGGCGTCTGCCATGAAGGCCAGGCCCATCAGGTCCTGGACCGTCTCGCGATCGCAGTGCGTGGGCCAGCTCCAATCAAAGTCGGCCAGCGGCTTGAACGCTTCCAGATGCGCCGCGCGCATCCTGCGCTCCAGGCTGCGCTGGCCACGCAACTGCTCCTCGCTACCCAGCAGGCGCGCAACCCAGGCCAACTGAGCCGGCGTGGCGGCAAGGCTGTCCCAGTGGGCCAGCAGGCCCGGCAGGCGCAGGGCCTTGGCGCGGGCCTGCAGATGTGCGGTGTTGGTGTTGGTGCTGGTGTTCATGATGGATCGCTCTTGTCGCTCTTGTCGGTGTTGGCAGAGTTGTCGGTGCTCCCAGGGCTGGCCGGCGTGGCTTGGGCTCTGGCTTGGAGTGCGTCATAGGCACCCAGGCCACGCGTTGGCACATGCACGTCCAGAAGCTGCGCCCGCTCAGAGAGCTGGGGCACCACCAGCGGCGTGGCTTGGCGCAGCTCACGCGCATGCTCCAAGGCGTGGCGCACCGCGTTGGGATGTGGCACATCGCGACGCAAGGCCTCCAGCACCGCCTCCTGCATGGCCGCGGCACCGTAGTGATCGAGGTATTCGGCAAGGATTCGTGCAATCGAGGCCAGGTGGTGGCCAGCATTGGCGGCGCGACTGAGTAGCTCGGAACAAGCGGGCACGGCCTGGCTCAAGCGGTCCACGGCGCTGTGCTGGCGCGCGCCGCGTTTGTGTTCCTTCAAGGCTTGGACGTGGGCTGCAATTTCCACCTGCGCGCCCTTGTCGTAACTGCGCGCGTGCTCGGCCAAGACGGCGCCACCGTCCAGAATGCGAACCCTGTGCGCACTGGCCAGCACGGTGAGGCTGCGCCGCACATGAGTGTGGGGGATCGAGTAGTCGTTCAGATCGAAACGCACATAGGGTGTCTTGCCCGAATGGACCTCAACGCGTTCTTCCAGCGGGTAGGGGTTTGGCGGCATAGCCATCAGGCTTGGGCGCTCGTTGTCGAATGCCGCGCCCACCGTCAATTGGGCACCTTCGGGCCAAGGTCGATCTGATGCCGCTGCCTCACACCAGATCTTGGCCTGGGCGTTGAGATCGTCCACATCGGCAAACACGCGGGCGCCAAAGAAGTTGTCGCGGATATAGCGAATCGAGCGTTCCACGCGGCCCTTCTCGTTGCCGCGTGCCAGCGCCACGGGTCGCGGCTCAAAGCGGTAGTGCGCGGCGAAGGCCAGGTACTGCGGATTGAAGCGGATGGCCTCTCCCATGCGCTCCAACACGGCGCTCTTGAGGTTGTCGCTCAGTATCACGCGCGGCACGCCAGCCCAGGCCTCAAAGGCCAGCACATGGCCAGCGAGGAAACTGTCCATGCGCGCGTTCAAACTGAAGTGCAGGAAGATGCGCCGCGAATAGGACAGCGTCATGACAAAGGCCATCAAGGGCCGATCGGCTTTGCCAATCTTGAGGTGCCCAAAGTGTGCCCAGTCAACCTGCGCCTGCTCGCCAGGCAAGGTGCGCAGGCGCAAGTAGGCCTCGCTCGCGCGCCGTGGGCGCAGGCTGGCCAGCAGGTGACGAAAGTGCGAGCTGCTTCCCGAGTAGCCACGCTCTTGCAGCATGACGTGTAGGCGGCTGGCGGTAAGACTTGGGTACTTGCTCAGGGTTTCGGTGATGAAGGGCAGATATAGATCTATCTGGCGGGCTCTGGGGTGCGCGGCCACGACGACCACGCTGGCAGCGTTGAGCACGCGCGTGACCGTGTCGCGATGCAGATGGAGTTGGCGTGCGATGGTGCCCACGCGCCAGTGCTCGGCTTGGTACAGGCGCAGGATTTGGGTGCGCAGTTCAATGGCAATGGTCATGGCTCAGGCACTCGGTGGTGGCGGTAGGGGCGCAAGAAGTCGCGGCGCAGTTGGGTTGGAGGCCGCGTGCCGCAGAAGTGACAGCGGCATGGGGCAGGCGCTGCCACGGCCAGGGCGGCAATGGGCATGCATGGTGAAACGCAGGGCAATGAAGTGCATGTCGGCGTGGCGGTTTGAGAGGCCGCCAGTACATCATCGACCCCAGGCGCTGGGGAACCCTGATGCGTCACTTTATTTGCGCGAGTGCCGCGCCGTGCGCGCCAGCGGCGCATGCGCTCTGCGTGTTTGTGCCGCCCCTTTCGGCTGCGTTGATAGCGTCTACCGGCCTCACGCCGTAAGCGTCGTCGTGTGCGCTCAGAGCAGCCACCCGCACAGTAACGCTGGCCTCGGTCGCAGTCGCTGCACACCACAACCTGGGCACGGCAATGGGCACACAAGAACATGCGCGCTGGTCGATCACATATCGCATCCAACATGGACACCCCCGGTGAACCGGGAGGTGCTGGACGACCATCGTCCCAAAGTGCCACAATCGCGTCGCACTCGTTTAAAACACGGTGAAGGGCGCAGCGGTCGGAACAAACTTCCACGTAGGGGCCGCCGCCGCGCCCGCCTACTCCTGGGCATGGCCGCTATTACAGCGCACCAGCCCATGGCGCATCAAACGCCAAGCCAAACTCAAACTCAAACGCCGCAACCAGGGTAGTGGCCCGCGGGCCACTACCCTGGTTGATCGATCAGACCATCAAGCGTGGGAGAAACGCTGTTCGCAGCCAGAAAAGCGCGTTTCTCGGCCATCGTTGACA
>JAUXWC010000337.1 GCA_030685025.1 Rhodoferax sp. | reverse complement strand
CGTGTATTCAATGACCTCTCCAGCGTGATACGGCAGTTGGAAGCAGGGCTACCTCGACTCGCCGCCAATACCCAAGGCTTGCACAGCTTAACTGCTTGGCCTTGGATTATTAGTCTCAACTTGAACGCTACTTAGAATAAGCGCCGCAGGCTTTACCCTGCCCGATCTGCAAACGTGCTACCTGCCAGGGCCACGCCCGTTCACCTTTCACTACTGGGGTGAGTCCCTGGCCAACACAATCGATTCAGCGTGAACCATTGCCGCATTGGCCCAGCGCGGACGGTTCAGCGGCTTTTCTCAACCGGATTGGCGGTCAACAAATTGGCCGGACAAGCCCGCATGAACTCCCGGGCCTTCTCGGGGCGCACGCTCAGCCACGCATCGAAAGCGCCCTCGTTCAAGATGGCCACCATGCGCTTTTCATTGCCGGGTTGTTGGTAGCGGTGCATCAGGGCGTGGCTGTTGGCGTTCACCGTGAGCAAGCTGTAGCTGATGATGACCTCGCCCTCGGCGCCGGTCCAGCGCTCCCACAGCCCCGCCACGCCCATGGGCTTGCCGTCCACCCTGGCAAACCGCGTCGGCACGGCCTTGCCGCTGCGCCAGTCATCTTCAAAGAACGCCATCATCGGCACGATGCAACGCTGCCCGGCCAGCCAGGCCTCGCGGAAGTTGTTGGACGTGGTCAGTGTCTCTGAGCGCGCATTGACCAGCTTGGTCGAGCGTAACCTGGCGTCCGACGCCGACTTGACCCATCGCGGCACCAGGCCAAACTGCCCGGAGACCAGCTCGCGCGATGGCAGCTCACGCGCCGGTTGGTCAGCGCTTGTCGCCGCGTCGGCTGGCGGCCCGCCTTGGCGGATGAAGACGCCCGGCTGGCGCGGCCACACCTCACGCCCGATCGGTGACTGTGGGCCGGCCACGTTGAAGGCGTCGGGATACAGCGTGGCGACTTGGACGCTTTCGTAGTGGGTGCTCATGCGGCAATGCTATCGCAAGGTAGCTTTTCCCTGGCAGTCGACGCAACCGTCCACGCAAGGTGATCCGCGCGCCCTGTCTTTGTGGGACGTACGCGAATCAGCCTTGGCTCACACCCAAGGCTGCGCCAGCGCCTCGCGCGCAAACACCCGTTGCACCGCGGGGCGCGCCAGCACGCGAGCCAGCCACGGCGCGATGTGCGTGAACTCTCGGGCCTTGCGGCCGGCGAAGTTGCGCGTCCAGCGGCACAGCATCATGGCGTAGGGGTCGAGCATGCTGTAGGTGTCGCCCAGTAGCCAGGGGCCGCCGTGGCCGGCCAGTTGTGCGTCGATCTGCTCCAACAACAGCAGCACTTTTTGCTCGGCATGCGCCTTGACCTGGGCAACGGCCTCTGGCGTGCTGGCCCAGCGCTCCGGGTAAAAGTAGACGATCAGCGCCTGCTGCAAGGTAGTGGAGAGCCAGCTCAGCCACTTGTAGGCATGCGAGCGCTCTGCACTGGCCAGGGGTGGCATCAACGCGCCTTCGGGATGCGTGTCGGCCAGGTGCAGGCAAATGGCAGCGGTTTCATACAGCACCAAGTCGCCCTCCACCAGCACCGGGATCAGGCCATTGGGGTTGAGCTGGCGGTAGGCGGCTGAGCGGTGTTCGCCGCCCTCCCGGTCCACCTTGACCAGCTCAAAGGGAATGCCCAGTTCTTCCAGAACGATGTGCGGTGCCATGGCGGCGGTGCCGGCGAAGTGGTGCAGTTGGATCATGGTGGGGCCTTTGGTGCGTGGGTGAGTGGCTGGAGGCATTGTAGAAAGCTTGGCCTTTGCGTGCGGCGGCG
>JAUXWC010000336.1 GCA_030685025.1 Rhodoferax sp. | reverse complement strand
CACTCGCTACTCTAGTATTTTCGCCACCACACCGGCGCCCACGGTCCTGCCACCCTCGCGTATCGCAAAGCGCAGACCATCTTCCATCGCAATCGGGGCAATCAGGGTGATCGTCATCTTGACGTTGTCGCCCGGCATTACCATCTCTATCCCTGTCGGCAGGTCACACGCGCCGGTTACGTCCGTGGTGCGGAAGTAGAACTGCGGCCGGTAACCATTGAAAAACGGGGTATGACGCCCGCCCTCTTCCTTCGACAGCACGTATACTTCAGCTTCAAACTTGGTGTGCGGCTTGATGCTTCCCGGCTTGCACAAGACCTGGCCACGCTCAACTTCCTCACGCTTGGTGCCACGCAGCAATACGCCCACGTTGTCACCGGCCTGGCCCTGATCCAGCAGCTTGCGGAACATCTCAACGCCGGTACAGGTAGTCTTCAGCGTCGGCTTCAAGCCCACGATCTCGATTTCATCACCCACCTTGACGATGCCGCGCTCAATACGGCCCGTAACCACGGTGCCACGACCGGAGATGGAGAATACGTCTTCTACCGGCATCAGGAAGGCGCCATCGACAGGGCGCTCGGGCTGCGGAATGTAGGCGTCCACCGCCTCAACCAGCTTGAGGATGGCCGGTACGCCGATGTCGCTCGTGTCACCTTCCAGCGCCTTCAGGGCGGAGCCACGGATGATGGGGGTCTTGTCGCCGGGGAACTGGTACAGGTTGAGCAGGTCGCGCACTTCCATTTCAACCAGCTCCAGCAGTTCCTCGTCATCCACCATGTCGGCCTTGTTCAGGAATACGACGATGTAGGGCACACCGACCTGGCGCGCCAGCAGGATGTGCTCGCGTGTCTGCGGCATCGGGCCGTCGGCGGCAGACACCACCAGAATGGCACCGTCCATCTGCGCGGCACCAGTGATCATGTTCTTCACATAGTCGGCGTGACCGGGGCAGTCCACGTGGGCATAGTGGCGGTTGGCAGAGGTGTACTCTACGTGTGCGGTCGCGATCGTGATGCCGCGGGCGCGCTCTTCCGGGGCGTTGTCAATCTGGTCGTAGCCCTTGAACTCGCCGCCAAACTTCTCCGCCATCACCTTGGTCAGCGCCGCCGTCAGCGTCGTCTTGCCATGGTCCACGTGACCGATCGTCCCAACATTCAAATGGGGCTTCGTACGCTCGAATTTTTCTTTGGACATG
>JAUXWC010000335.1 GCA_030685025.1 Rhodoferax sp. | reverse complement strand
ACCATCCAGAGTGCTTGCATGGGTCAGTGTCTCAGTGTCGGAGCCACCAAGCCAGGCGTTTCGTCATTGCGAGGAGCGCAGCGACGTGGCAATCCAAGGTGGCGCGCCGCACACATGGATTGCCGCGCTGCGCTCGCAATGACGGGGCGTGGCCGCGCTGCGCTCGCAATGACGGGGTAGGCTGGCACGCGCTACGTCCTTGAGGGGTCAGGCGGCGGCACCCATGCGGGCGCGGTACCAGTCGTGGAAGTGCTGCATGCCGTCCTCCATCGGGCTCTGGTAGGGGCCCACTTCATTGTCGCCACGCTGCAGCAGCGCGCGCCGGCCGGCGTCCATGCGTTCGCCGATCTCGTCGTCTTCCAGGCAGGTTTCCATGTAGGCGGCTTGTTGGGCCTCGACAAACTCGCGTTCGAAGGCGTGGATTTCCTCGGGGTAATAGAACTCCACCATGTTGAGTGTCTTGTCCACGCTGATCGGGTGCAGGGTCGACACCGTCAACACATGCGGATACCACTCGACCATGATGTGTGGGTAGTAGGTCAGCCAGATGGCGCCAAACTTCGGCGGCACGCCGTTGCGAAAAGCCTTCAGGGCATCTTGCCAGCGCTGGTACACCGGGCTGCCGGCCGGGCCGACTTGCCGTGCCGCGCCGACGGTTTGCACCGAATAGTGCTGCTTGAACTCCCAACGCAGGTCGTCGCAAGTGACAAAACCGCCCAATCCGGGGTGGAACGGCCCCACGTGGTAGTCCTCCAGGTAGACCTCGATGAAGGTCTTCCAGTTGTAGTTGCATTCGTGCAACTCGACTCGGTCGAGCACAAAACCATCAAAGTCCAGGTCGGCGCGCGGGCCCATGTTGGCCAGGTCGGCGGCGATGTCGCGGCCATTGTCCTCAAACAACAGGCCATTCCACTCGCGCAGTTTGTAATTATTGAGGTTGAGGCAGGGATCGTGCGGGAAATGCGGGGCGCCCAGCAAGGTGCCAGCGCTGTGCTGGGCACCGGCGCTGTAGGTCCAGCGGTGCAGCGGGCACACGATGTTGCCGGCCGCCGTGCCCGGTTGCGTGGTGTTGACCGAGCCGCGCCCCTTGAGCATCAGCGCCTGGCGGTGGCGGCAGACGTTGGAGATCAGCTCGATCCCGGTTGGCGTGTGCACCAACGCCCGGCCTTGGCCCTCCTGTGGCAGGGTTGCATAGTCGCCGACGTTGGGCACACTCAGCGCGTGACCGACGTAGCGCGGCCCTTGCCCAAACAGGGTTAGCAACTCGCGCTGGTACAGCGCTTGGTCGAAATAGCTCGAAACGGGTAGTTGGCCGGTGGCCTGCTGCAGTTGAAGACTTAAATCAGACATGGCAGTCGTGATCCTGATCAGTTGGGGACAGAGCTACGCTGCGCTACGGTCTGTCCCGCAAGATATCAGTTATTCCCGCAGGGCGATGCGCCGAAGCGCGGTACAAGAGACGCCGGACGTGCCCGACAAGAAGAGGCCAGATTGTACCTGTCAGCGGTGCCCGAGAGGGTTGTTTGCCGCCCGGTTACACGCCCAAGACCGCGCAGCGCCTAAAATTGGCGGTTTTCGTGTTCTGCAATCCCATGTCCAAGGCCCCCCCTTCACCCGCCGCGCCTGATTTGCCCGCCACCTATGAAGCGGCCTTGCAAGAACTGGAACAACTGCTGGTTCAAATGGAGGCGGGCGACCTTCCGCTGGAACAGTTGCTCGGTGGCTACCGGCGTGGCGCCGAGTTGCTCAAGTACTGCCGCGACAAGCTCGAAGCGGTGGAAGACCAGATCAAGGTGCTTGACCAGGGCATGCTCAAGACATGGACACCAGAGTGACGCACGCCACGCGGTTTGATTTTGCGTGCTGGTCTCAGGCACACCTGGAGGCGGTCGAGAGTGCATTGGGCCGCTGGGTCAGTGCCGACGCGAATGATGGCGCCGACCACGACGCGCCCGCCGCCTTGATCGAGGCGATGCGCTACGCCGTGCTGGATGGCGGCAAACGGCTGCGGCCCCTGCTGGTGATGGCAGCCTTTGAGGCGGTACGCAGTTCAGCCCAGGTCGAGTCGGGGCTCCAGCGTCAGGCGGCCCTGCGGGCGGCCTGCTCGGTGGAGCTGATTCATGCCTATTCGCTGGTGCACGACGACATGCCCTGCATGGACAACGATGTGATGCGTCGTGGCAAGCCGACGGTGCACGTGAAGTTTGGCGAGGCCAGTGCTTTACTGGCGGGCGACGCCTTGCAGGCGCTGGCGTTTGAGTTACTGACCCCCGAGCAGGGTGGCGTTGACGCTTTGACGCAGGCCACCTTGTGTCGCTTGCTGGCGCGTGCCGCTGGTAGCGGCGGCATGGCCGGCGGCCAGGCGATTGACCTGGCCAGCGTGGGTGTTTGCCTGACCGAGCGGCAGTTGCGCGAGATGCATCGGCTCAAGACGGGTGCACTGCTGCAAGCCAGCGTCATGATGGGCGCGGCCTGTGGCGCGCCCACCGCCGCTGGCCGTCTGGCCCTGAGTGACTACGGCGCGGCAGTCGGCCTGGCATTTCAGGTGGTCGACGACATATTGGACGTGACGGCGGACTCCGCAACGCTGGGCAAGACCGCTGGCAAGGACGCCTGCCAGGACAAGCCCACCTATGTCTCGGTGCTGGGCCTCGACGCCTCGCGCCAATATGCGCGCGACCTCCATGCACAGGCCTTGGCCGCCTTGGCCTGCAGCGGTCTACCCGACACCCGCGCGCTGCAAGCGCTGGCGGACATGGTGGTCGAGCGGACCTGTTGAATCATCTCAATCGGTTGAGGACAGAGCTGAAGGTCTGTCCCACAATGAACGGAATTTATGCCCAACCAGATGTACCCCTTGTTGCACAGCATCCATGACCCCGCTGGATTGCGCCTGCTGCCGCGCGCGCAGTTGGGCGAGCTGGCTTGCGAAGTGCGCGCCTTCATTCTGGACAGCGTTTCCAAGACCGGCGGCCACCTGAGTTCCAACCTCGGCACCGTGGAGTTGACGGTGGCGCTGCACTATGTGTTCAACACCCCCGAGGACCGGTTGGTGTGGGACGTGGGCCACCAGACTTACGCGCACAAGATCCTGACTGGTCGGCGCGAGCGCATGGGCTCCTTGCGCCAGTTGGGTGGCTTGAGCGGCTTCCCGCAGCGCAGCGAGAGCCCGTTTGATACCTTTGGCACCGCGCACTCCAGCACCTCCATCTCGGCTGCCCTGGGCATGGCGCTGGCGGCCAGGCAAAAGGGCGAGCACCGCCACGCCGTGGCCATCATTGGCGATGGCGCCATGACCGCCGGCATGGCCTTCGAGGCGCTCAACAATGCTGGCGTGGCGGACTGCAATCTGCTGGTGATCCTGAACGACAACGACATGAGCATCAGCCCGCCGGTGGGTGCGCTGAACCGCTATCTGGCTCAGCTCATGAGCGGTCAGTTCTATGCCGCCGCCAAGAACGTGGGCAAGACCGTGCTCAAAGCTGCACCGCCGTTGTTTGAGCTGGCCAAACGCTTTGAGGAGCATGCCAAGGGCATGGTGGTGCCGGCCACGCTGTTCGAGAAGTTCGGCTTCAATTACATCGGCCCAATCGATGGCCATGATCTGGATTCACTGATTCCGACCCTGGAAAACATCAAGCATCTACAGGGGCCGCAGTTCCTGCATGTGGTCACCAAGAAGGGCCAGGGTTACAAGTTGGCCGAGGCTGATCCGGTGGCCTACCACGGGCCGGGTAAGTTCGACCCCGCCGTTGGCCTGAAGCAATCGACGCCCAGCGCCAAACCGACTTTCACGCAAGTGTTTGGTCAGTGGCTGTGCGATATGGCCGCGAACGACGAGCGGCTGGTGGGCATCACGCCAGCCATGCGAGAGGGCTCTGGCATGGTGGAGTTCGAGCAGCGTTTTCCCAAGCGCTATTTCGACGTGGGCATCGCCGAACAGCATGCCGTCACCTTTGCCGCCGGCATGGCCTGCGAGGGTCTGAAGCCCGTGGTGGCGATCTACTCCACGTTCTTGCAGCGTGGCTATGACCAGCTCATACACGACGTGGCGCTGCAAAACCTGCCGGTGGTGTTCGCGCTGGACCGCTCCGGCCTGGTGGGTGCCGATGGTGCCACCCACGCGGGCGCCTACGATATTGCCTACCTGCGCTGCATCCCGAACATGAGCGTGGCGTGCCCAGCGGACGAAAACGAATGCCGCCAACTGCTCAGCAGCGCCTTCGAGCAGGATCACCCGGTGGCAGTGCGCTATCCGCGCGGCGCTGGGGCGGGCGTGGCGGTTGGGCCGACACTGGCGAGCCTGCCGTTTGGCAGGGGCGAGCTGCGTCGCGAAGGCAAGGGCGTGGCAATCCTGGTCTTTGGCACCTTGCTGTATCCGGCCTTGCAGGTGTCCGCGGCGCTCAACCTCACGGTGGTCAACATGCGCTGGGCCAAACCGCTGGATCTGCCCCTGCTGTTGCAAGTGGCGGCTCAGCATGAAGCCCTGGTGACGCTCGAAGAAGGCTGCATCATGGGCGGCGCCGGTAGCGCTGTGGGCGAGGCGCTGCAAGCGGCTGGGGTCGTCAAGCCCCTGCTGCAACTGGGCCTGCCCGATGTCTTCATCGAGCACGGTGATCCGGCCAAACTGCTGGCGTTGCAGGGGCTGGATGCGCCGGGTATCGAAGCCTCGATCCGGGCGCGTTTTGAAGCGTGTCTGCAGCTTGCGCGGCCGACGCTCAAGGT
>JAUXWC010000334.1 GCA_030685025.1 Rhodoferax sp. | reverse complement strand
ATTGCCGCCTCGAGCCAGCAGCAGATGGTGGGCATGGACCAGGTGGCGCAGGCGATGGAGAACATCAAGCAGGCCAGCGTGCAGAACGTCTCCGGCACCAAGCAGGCGGAGGTGGCGGCGCAGGGCCTGCATGAGCTGGGGCAGAAACTGAGCTCGCTGATCGGGAGCCGGGCCGCTTGACCTGGAGAGCGGAACCAGACCATGGTCAACAAGAACGACGAATTTCTGAAAAAACTCCTGGCGACCTTCCGGGTCGAGGCGGACGAACATCTCCAGGCGATGGCGTCGGGCCTGCTGGCGCTTGAGAGCAGTCCCAATGACGCACGACAGGCGACGCTGGTCGAGACCGTTTTTCGGGAGGCGCACAGTCTGAAGGGTGCCGCCCGGGCCGTCAACCTGATGGAAATCGAGTCGATGTGCCAATCGCTGGAAAGCGTGTTCGCCGTGCTGAAGGGCAAGCGGCTCGCCGTTTCACCGCCGCTGTTCGATCTGCTGCAGCAGGCGATCGACGCCCTCGGCGGGCTGTTGGCCCCGGGCGTCAACCCTTCCCGGCCACGCTCGGCGGCGGTCGCGGCGCTGATGCGGCGGCTCGACGACGCGTCCGCGGGAATGCCGCCCGGTTCTGACATACCGGCTACGGCCGAAGCGCTCCCCGCGTTTTTACCCGATGCCTCGGTGACGCTGACCGCCGTGCGCCCCCCTGCCCCCGACCTGGCCTCCGACACGGTCAGGATTTCCACCGCGAAACTCGACGCAGTGATGCGCCAGGTCGAAGAACTGTTATCGCCCCGCCTGGCGGCGAGCCAACGCGCCCGGGAGCTACGCGAAGCCGCCGCCGCGCTCGCCGCCTGGAAAAAGGAACGCGCACGGATTCAGCCCGCATTGCGATGGGTCGCGCGCGCATTCACACGCAACCTCAAGGACAACGGCAGCGCGCGGGAAAGGCAGGAACTGCCCAGGTTGCTTGAATATCTGGATGCCGAGCAGCTCCACATGAAAATGCTCGAGGACCGGCTGGCGCGGCTGACACGCTCTGCCGAGCACGACCGGCGCACGCTGTCCGGCATGAGCGACGGCCTGCTGCACGACGTGAAGGAGATGCAGTTGCTGCCGTTTGCGTCGCTGCTCGATATTTACCCGCGCTTCACCCGCGAATTGGCCCGCGAGCACGGCAAAGAAGTCGAACTGGCGATGCAAGGTGGCGAGATCGAAATCGACCGGCGCATCCTGGAGACCATGAAGGACCCACTCATCCACTTGCTGCGCAACGCGATTGATCACGGCATCGAGCAGCCGATGGCGCGTGTAGACCAGCGCAAACCCTCGCGCGGAACGATCACCCTGACGATCTCACAGCAGGACGGCGGCAAGGTTGAGGTCCTGGTGGCCGATGACGGCGCCGGCATCGATTCCTCCGGCGTGAAGGCGGCGGCCGGCAAGCTTGGCCTGGTTTCCGCCGAGGAGGCGCAGCGGCTCGGTGAGCGCGAAGCGTTGGCGCTCGCCTTCCAATCCGGCGTGACCACCAGCCCCCTCATCACTGACGTCTCCGGGCGCGGACTCGGCCTTGCCATCGTGCGGGAAAAGGTCGAACGGCTGGGCGGCAGCGTCACGCTCGAATCGCAACCCGGCGCCGGCACCGCCTTCCGGATCGTGCTGCCGCTAGCGCTAGCCACCTTCCGGGGCGTTCTGGTGCGCGCTGGCGAACAGCTTTGCGTCATTCCCGCAGCGCGCGTCGAACGGGTGACGCGGGTGACCGGTCCGGACATTCAAACGGTGGAAAACCGCGAAACGATTGTGCTCGACGGACAGGCGGTTGCGCTGGTCTGGCTCGGCGACGTGCTCGAACTGCCGCGCAAGGAAACCGCGGCGGAAGCAGCGGGCGGCGGGCCGGCCGTCGTGCTCGGTTCGGACCTCGGGCGCGTCGCGTTCCGGGTGGACGCCATCCTCGGCGAACAGGAAGTGCTGGTCAAAACCCTCGGTCCGCAACTCGCGCGCGTGCGCAACGTCGTCGGCGCGAGCGTGCTGGGCACCGGCCAGGTGGTGCCGGTGCTGAATGTGCCCGACCTGCTGAAGTCGGCGGTGCAGCGGGCAAGCGCACCGCGCGCGCCCGTTACCGCCAGGAAACCCGCAGCGGCAAAAAAGCAATCCATCCTGGTGGTGGAGGATTCGATTACCTCGCGGTCGCTGCTCAAGAACATCCTGGAGTCGGCAGGCTACCATGTCACCACTGCGGTGGACGGCATCGACGCCTACACCGCGCTCAAGACCGGCGTATTCGACCTGGTGGTCTCGGATGTGGAAATGCCGCGCATGGACGGTTTCGACCTTACCGCGAAGATACGTGCCGACAAACATCTTGCGGAACTGCCGGTGGTGCTGGTGACGGCGCTGGAATCGCGCGAGCACCGCGAGCGCGGCATCGACGTCGGCGCCAATGCCTATATTGTTAAAAGCAGCTTCGACCAGAGCAATCTGCTGGACGTGATCGGCAGGTTGATTTGAGTTGCAGACGATGTTTCCGAAGAACATAAACAAGGCGACTATTCATGGCGTCATACAAAGCAGGCTTGTCCCTGGCCCTTTGCGGGCTGTTGCTGCTCGGTGCATGCGGGAAGAGCGCGGAACCGCCCCCCGCCGTTCCCGTTATGGCGCCTGCGCTACCCGTCCGCATCGGCGTGGTTCCCGCGCTCACCGTGACCGCGACCATCCGGCAATATCAACCTGTCGTGGATTACCTGAACAAGAAATTGACTATCAACGGCCAGCTCATGCCCCAGAAAGATTACCTCACGGTGCTGGAGAAGATGCGACACGGTGAACTCGACGCCGGCATTTTCGGCAGCTTCCTTGGCTACCGGGCGATCAGGGAAATCGGGGCACTGCCCCTGGCCCGGACGGCGATCGGCGGCGAATCCACCTATGAAGGCCTGGTCTTCGCGCGCAAGGATAGCGGCATCAAAGACATTGACGGGCTCAAGGGAAAAGTCTTCGCTTACGTGGACATGAATACCTCCCCCATTTACGACGCGGAAGGGAAATATCGCTATTCCCTGCATGTCATGCAGGACGTTACCGCGAAGCGCGAGGCCAGGCAAGCCGAGCAGGCGCTGCGCATCGACGCCGTAGCTTTCGAGACGCAGGAAGGCATCCTGATTACGGATCGGGATAAGCACATCATCCGGGTCAACCGCGCCTTCACGCGTTTGACCGGCTATAGCATCGGGGTCGCGTCCTGGCCGGCGCAGGCGGACAGCACGCAGGCCCTGATTGCGGCGGCCGACGCGGCGATGTACGCGGCCAAACGAAACAGCAGAAACCGGGTGGTTCGTCATGAGCCGGCGCCCGGTCAGCCGGTGACCCGGGAGTGAGCATGAACACCTAATTGTGCAGATCACCGCTTCGGAAAAACACAATAAAACAATGTCCATAATCAAAGTTCTGGTGGTGGAAGACTCGCCCGTTGTGCGTGAATTTCTGATTCACGTTCTCAGCGCGGACCCCGGCATCCGGGTGATCGGCACGGCGCACAACGGCGAGGAGGCGCTTGACGCCGTGCGCCGCTATCAACCCGATGTCATCACGATGGACATCCACATGCCGAAAATGAACGGCCTGGAGGCCACGCGCCGAATCATGGAAACGGACCCGAGACCGATCGTCATCGTCAGTGGGAGCTACGATCCTGGGGAAATTGCGACGACGTTCGAAGCTATGGAGGCCGGCGCGCTGGCCGTGCTGTCCCGCCCGGCGGGCGTAGGCCACGCGGACTATGATGCCTCGGCGAGGGAACTGGTTCAGATGGTGAAACTGATGTCGGAAGTAAAGGTGGTGCGGCGCTGGCCCCGTGTGCGGCGTGATGTGCCGGCCCCGGTGAAGACGGGGCTTGCGCACGCACCGGCGCAGATCCGGGTTGTCGCCATCGGCGCCTCGACCGGCGGGCCGCCGGTACTGCACACCATTCTCTCGGGATTGCCGAAGGATTTTCCGGCGCCGATATTGATCGTCCAACACATGGCGGCCGGCTTCATTCAGGGATTCGCCGAGTGGCTGGCACACTCAAGCCCGCTGCCGATCCATGTCGCCACGCACGGCGAGTTCCTGCTTCCCGGGCACGTTTACATGGCGCCCGATGCGTTTCAAATGAAGGTGGAGCGGGGCGGGAAAATCAACCTGACCCGTGACGAACCCGAGAACGGCTTGCGCCCGTCGGTTGCCTGCCTGTTCCGCTCGGTCGCGGAGGTGTACGCAAGCGACGCTGTCGCCGGTCTGCTCAGCGGCATGGGACGCGACGGCGCCGAACAGCTAAAACGGTTAAAGGAGCAAGGGGCTGTCACCTTCGCACAGGACAAAGACAGCTCTGTCGTGCACGGCATGCCGGGGGAGGCGATCAAACTCGATGCGGTGATGCTGGTGCTGCCACCAGAAAACATCGCCCCCATGTTGATCAATCTGGCGTACAACGGCTACACAAGAGGGAGGAAGCCATGAAGTCCAAGAATTCCAGCCATAACGTGATTGAAATCCTCATAGCCGAGGACAGTCCGACCCAGGCGGAGCAATTGCAGTACCTGCTCGAAGGGCACGACTACAAAGTAGTGCCTGCCGCAAACGGCAGGAAGGCGCTTGAATCCCTACGGCGACGCAGGCCGTCACTGGTGATCAGCGACATCGTCATGCCCGAGATGAACGGCTATGAACTGTGCAAGGCAATCAAGTCCGACCAGGCGTTGAAGGATATTCCGGTCATTCTGGTCACCACGCTGTCGGACGTGCTGGACATCATGAAGGGGTTGGAGTGCGGCGCCGACAATTTCATCCGCAAACCGTACGATGAAAAATACCTGCTCGCCCGCGTCGATTACCTGCTGATGAATCAGGAAATGCGCAAGAGCCAGAAGATGCAGATGGGGATGGAAATCCATCTTGGCGGAGAAAGGCATTTCATCACCGCCGAGCGGCAGCAGATCGTGGACCTGCTGATTTCGGTCTACGAGGAGGCGATCCACCTCAACGAGGAACTCAAGGTGCGGCAGCGCGAGCTGGCCGACTCGAACCGCGCATTGACCGGTCTCTATCACGTCGCCGAGGGGCTGAATCATGCGGTGAGCGAGCGCGAGGTATGCGAGAGGGCTCTCGAACATGTGGTGGAAATACCGGGGGTGCGGGCGGGCTGGATTTCCCTGCGGGAAGGCGAAACCGGCTTCCGGCTCGCCGCCGCGCGCAATCTGCCACCGGCATTGCAGGCTCCAGGTGCGATGGAAGGCTTGTGCGAATGCCGGCGCCGCCTGCTCGCGGGAGAACTCGATCACGTCACCAACATCCTGAAGTGCGAGCGGCTTGGCAAGGCGAAGGACGACGCCCAAGGCTTGCAGTATCACGCCAGCGTGCCCTTGTGGAACGGCGACCAGACCCTGGGCGTCATGAACCTGGTCGGCACCGAGCTGGGCCTGTTCAGGGAAGACGAACTGAAAACGCTGTACGGGGTTGGGCACCAGGTGGGTATCGCGCTGGAGCGCGCCCGGCTGCACGAACATCTCGAGAAACTGGTGGCGGAGAGAACTGTTGCGCTGACCGCAGAAATCGCTGAGCGCAAACGCATCCAGGAAGGACAGGCAAGGCTGGTGGCGATCATCGAGGCCACGCCCGATCTGGTAGCTACTGCGAGTCCCGATGGTCGCATACTTTATATGAATCAGGCGGGCATCCAGATGTTGGGATTTGAAAAAATTGACGACTTCTCCACGCAACGGATCAATGACCGCCATCCCGAATGGGCGGGCAAGCTGGTGCTGGAAGAAGGCATTCCGCATGCCATCAGTCATGGCACATGGAGCGCGGAAACGGCATTTCTGCGGCGCGACGGGAGAGAGGTTCCCGTTCTGCAAGTGATCATTGCTCACAAGAATCCGGATGGATCGGTGCAATACCTGTCCACCATCGCGCGCGACATCACTCAACGCAAAACAAGCGAAGCACGGATCGCGCGCCTCAACCGGATTTACAGTGTACTCAGCGGCATCAATACCACCATCGTGCGCGTTCGCGAGGAGACGGAATTGTTCAGTGAAGCATGCCGCATCGCAGTGGAGCACGGCAGGTTTACCTTCGCATGGCTCGGCAAGCTGGATGCGGATACGCAGCAGGTCACGCCGGTCGCCCGGGCCGGTCGCGAAGACGGCTATCTGGCGCAAATCAATTTGAGCGCATGCGAGGAGGTTCCGGGAAGCTGTGCGTTAACCGCACGGGCGCTGACCGAGGCGAAGCCGATGATCTGCAACGACATCGCCAGCGACGAGCGCATGGTCGCCTGGCGCAGCGAAGCATTGAGCCGCGGTTATCGTTCCGTGGCAGTGCTGCCGCTCACTCTGGAGCGCAAGCCGGTCGGCGTGTTCGTGCTCTATGCTGCGGAAACAAGCGTGTTCGATGACGAAGAAATGAAGCTGCTGGTCGAGATGGCGGGCGATATTTCGTTCGCCATGGATAACCTCAAGAAGGAGGAGAAGCTTAATTATCTCGCCTACTATGACGCCATTACCGGTTTGCCGAACCGCGCACTGTTTTACGACCGTCTGGGCCAGCATCTACATGATGCGCAAAGCAGTGCAATGGTGGCGGTGCTGGCCATTGACCTGGAGCGCTTTAGAGTCATCAACGAGACGTTCGGACGGCATCTTGGCGATGCACTGCTGAAACAGATAGCTGAACGCCTGATAGGCACGGGTGTGGGGGTGGATCATCTGGCGCGTATCAGTGCTGACTGCTTTGCCGTGGCCTTGCCCAATATCAGGGAGGAGGCAGACATAGTGCGCTTCCTTGAGGGGCAGATCACCGCAGCCTTGAGCAAGTCATTCAAGCTGGAAGGCGACGAACTGCGCATATCGGCCAAGGCGGGCATCGCCCTTTTTCCCGGCGACGGGAAAGATGCCGATACATTGTTCCGCAACGCTGAAGCAGCGCTGAAAAAGACCAAGCTCTCCGGCGACAAGTATTTGTTCTATAGCCCCGAGTTCAATGCCCGGGTCGCCGAGAAGCTGATGCTTGAGAACAAGCTGCGCAAGGCGCTGGAGCAGGGGCAGTTCCTGCTTCACTATCAGCCGAAGGTCGATCTAAAGAGCAACCAGATCATTGGGCTGGAGGCACTGATGCGCTGGAACGATCCCGAAACCGGCCTGGTGCCACCGGGGAAGTTCATTCCCGTGCTCGAAGAAACCGGGATGATCACCGAGGCGGGCGCCTGGGCTTTGACGCAGGCGATGGCGGATTACCGGGAATTGCAAAAAAACAATTTGTCTCCGCCCCGGATCGCCGTCAATGTCTCCCAGGTTCAACTGCAAAGAAATGATTTCGTCAGCACGATAGAGCGCGTGGTGAGCGGTTCAGGCGGGGTACTACCCGGCGGGTTGGAGATTGAGATTACCGAGAGTCTGATCATGCAGAACATCGAGGCCAACATCCAGAAGCTTCATGCCATCCGGGAGATGGGGGTGGAGGTGGCGATTGACGATTTCGGCACCGGCTACTCTTCGCTCAGCTATATCGCCAAGCTGCCGATCAATTCACTAAAAATTGACCGGGCATTCATTATCAACATGACCAGCAATGCCGACGATCTGAGCATCGTCTCTGCCATCATCTCCCTGGCGCATTCCCTGAATTTACGGGTTGTCGCGGAAGGCGTGGAGACCAATGAACAGGCGAAACTGCTGCGGCTGCTTAAGTGCGATGAGATTCAGGGCTTCCTGTTCAGCCCCGGAGTGCCGATTGGGCAGATCGGGGGCTTCCTCAAGGAAAAGAAGTCGCTGCCCATGTAACTTGGAACAAGCAGTTAACAGATTCTCAGGTTCAAATCTCAGCAGCATCACGAAACCGTCCTGCCACGGGTGCGGCCAACGAACAGGGGCGGCCCTGATTAGAATCAACCCTCCTCCCAAACCGCACCCGCGCTCACAAGGCGCCCTCCCCACGCATGACTTTGACCGGCCTGATCGGCCTCTATGTGCGCCAAAATTGGCGCCCCTACCTGCTCGCCGCCTTGATGCTGGCCTCGGTGAGTGCGCTCACGGTCTTCATTCCGCGCCAAGTTGGCCATGTGGTCGATGGCCTGGTCGCCGGCCGTGTGTCGGGCGAGGCCTTGTTGTGGCAACTGAGCTGGTTGTTGCTGGCCGGCGTGGCAATCTACTTCCTGCGCGTGGCGTGGCGGCTGCAACTGTTTGCGGCCAGCTACCGGCTGGGCGCCGAATTGCGCGCGCGCCTGTACGCGCGGCTGTGTCTGCAGGGGCCGCACTTCTTTCAGCAAAAACGTACCGGCGACCTGATGGCGTTGGCCACCAACGATATCGACTCGGTGGAGATGGCCTCGGGCGAGGCGATGCTGGCCGGCTTTGACGGCACGCTGACCCTCATCATGGTGGTGGCCATGATGACGCTGGGCATCGACTGGCGCCTGGCGCTGGCCGCGCTGCTGCCCTTCCCACTTATGGCGCTGGCCTTCTGGCGCATCTCCAACCAGATTCACCAGGCGTCCAAGGATTCACTGGACTGCTTTGGCAAGCTCAATGACCACGTGCAGGAGACCCTGACTGGCGTGCGCACGCTGCGCGCATTGGGCCTGGAGGCGCGCAGTGCCACGCGCCTGTCTGAGCTGGCCGAGGCCGCCGCCAGTGCCAGCCTGCGCGCACAGCGCTGGGAGGCCGCGTTCGAACCGGCGGTGGGCATCACCCTGGTCAGTGCCACCGCGCTGACGCTGGGCCTGGGTGGCTACCTGGTGTGGCATGCCGAACTGACTATCGGCGCCCTGACCGCTTTCAGCATGTACCTGGGCCAACTGATTTGGCCGATGTTTGCCGCCGGTTGGGTGCTGGCGCTAATCGAGCGCGGGCGCGCCGCCTGGGGCCGCTTGCAACCGGTGTTGGATGCCCCGCTGTCGATCGACAACCACGGCACGCTGACTCAGGTGACACCCGGCACCCTGGTGTTTGCGGACGTGACGTTTTCTTACCCAGGGCACCAAGCGCTGGCCTTGTCCGGCCTCAACCTGAGCCTGCCCAGCGGGCAAACACTGGGTCTGGTGGGGCCAACCGGTTCTGGCAAGTCAAGCGTGCTGCGCTTGATCTTGCGCCAGTACGCGGCGCAGTCCGGCGGTGTGCGCTGGAACGGTCAAAGCTTGAGCGACTACCAGTTGGATGCACTCAACCGCGCCATCAGTTGGGTGCCGCAAGAGCCGTTTCTGTTCTCGGCTTCGATCGCCGAAAACATCGCGTTGGCCAAGCCAGATGCGACGCCAAAAGAGATTGCTCACGCCTGCGAGTTGGCGTCCATCCACGACGACATCGCCCGCATGCCCCTGGGCTACGACACGCCGGTCGGTGAAAAAGGCATTTCGCTCTCGGGCGGGCAACGCCAGCGGGTGGCGATTGCGCGCGCCCTGCTCACCGATGCGCCCTTGCTGCTGCTCGATGACGCGCTGTCGGCGGTGGATACCCAGACCGAGACCGACATCCTGCACCACCTGCGCAGTGCGCGCACCGGGCGCACCGCGCTGATCGTCAGCCACCGCCTGAGCGCGGTGATGGATGCCGATCACATCCTGGTGCTGAAGAACGGCCAGATCGCCGAGCAAGGCGACCACGCCAGCCTGCTGGCGCTGGATGGCTGGTACGCCAGCCAGTGGCGCTACCAACAACTGGAGGCCAGTCTCGATGCAGCCTGAAGCCGCCGCCTCCGAGTCAAGCAACCCGTCGCACTCGCCGCGCAACACGCGCCGCGCGGTGGCACTGCTGCTGCATGCCGCATCACCCGAGCGCCGCCACGTGGTGCTGGGAACGGTCTGGCTGATTGCCGCTGCGCTGCTCGAAGCGCTGGGCCCGCTGCTGGGCAAGTACTTCATCGACCAGTACTTGCTGCCGCGCCATTTCGATGCCACCGACATCGGCCTGCTGCTGGGCGGCATTCTGATCGCGGGCTGCGTGGCGAGCGTGATCCGGTATGTGCAGTTGACCCGCTTGGCCGGCGTGGCGATGCGCTCGGTCAAACGTCTGCGCGAAGAGGTGTATGGCCATGTGCTGCGCTTGCCGATGGCGTTCTTCGACAAAGCCATCACCGGCCAACTGGTCAGCCGCGTCACCAACGACACCGAGCAAGTGAAGAACCTCTATGTGCAGGTGCTGTTCGTGATGCTCGACAGCAGTATCGTCGTGCTGGGCGCCATGGGCGCCATGGCCTGGCTGGACTGGCGATTGATGCTGATCGTGCTCACCTTGATCCCCGCCGTGGTGGTGATCGTGTGGTTTTACCAGCGCTGGAGCGCGCCGGCGGTGGCACGTGCCCGCCAGAAGCGCAGCGACATCAATGCCCAGATGTCAGAGTCGATTGCCGGCATGCCGGTGCTGCAGGCCAGCAACGCGCAGCAGCGCTTTCGGGACAAATTTGAGCGCACCAACCAGCAACACCTGGGCGCCCGCATGGCCGAGGTGCGCGTCAACGCCTGGCTGCTGCGCCCGATGCTCGACCTGATCAACGTGCTGCTGCTGGCCGTGGTGATCTACAGCTTTGGCCAGCGCACGCTGGGCGCGCTGGAGATCGGCATTCTGTACGCCTTTGTCAGCTACATCGGCCGCGTGGTGGACCCGCTGATCCAGATCACGCTGCAGTTTGGCCAGTTGCAGCAAGCGGTGGTGGCCGCCGCGCGGGTCGACGCCTTGTTGCAGGAGAGCCGCCCGGCGGCGGTGACCGGCCCGGAGCGCATTGGCCACGGCGCCATCAGCATCCAGAACCTGCGTTTTGGCTACGCACCCGAAACGGTGGTGTTGCACAACCTGAGCCTGGAGGTGCCGGCCGGCGGTTTCTACGGCCTGGTGGGCCATACCGGCAGCGGCAAGTCCACCCTGCTAAGCCTGCTGCTGCGCTTCTACCACGCAGATTCGGGCCGCATCGCGCTCGACGGCGTGCCGCTGGCGCGCTTCAGCGATGAGCATTTCCGCGCCGACGTGGGCCTGGTGCCGCAAGACCCCTTTCTGCTGGCCGCCAGCGTGCACGACAACATCGACATGGGCCGTGGCCTGAGCCAGGCCGAGATCGAGACCGCAGCACGCGCCGCGCATTGCCACGACTTCATCACGCAACTGGAACAGGGTTACGACACCCTACTGGGCGAAGGCGGCGCACGCCTGTCGGTGGGGCAAAAGCAGTTGATCGCCATCGCCCGCGCCTTGGGCGGCCAGCCGCGCATCCTGTTCCTGGACGAGGCCACCGCCCACATCGACTCCGAGACCGAGCAGATCGTGCAAGTGGCGCTGTCCGAATTGCGCGGCCGCGTGACCGTGGTCGCCATCGCCCACCGCCTGTCCACCATCCGCGCGGCGGATTGCATTGTGGTGCTCAACCACGGCCGCATCGCCGAGCAGGGCACGCATGAGGCCTTGATGTCAATCGAGGCAGGCATCTACCAGCGCTTGTACTTGCTACAGCAGATTGGGGACTGAC
>JAUXWC010000333.1 GCA_030685025.1 Rhodoferax sp. | reverse complement strand
GCCACCTTCTGCGCGCTGTCGGAAACGAAGCGTGCCTTCTGGCTGGCAAGCTGCGCGGTCTGCTTCACTTCCTCCACGGTGGCGGTGGTCTCGCTCACCGCCGTTGCCGTTTCGGCGGCGCCCGAGGCCACCTGGGTGGTGGTGGCGAGGATTTCGGCCGACGACGACGACAGTTGGGTGACGCTCTCGCGGAGCTGGCGGGTGATGGCGCGGCTGAGATAGAAGGCGATGCCCAGACCGGCGCCGAGGCCGAGCACTGCCGTGACACCCATCACCAGGGTAAGGAGATCGATCATTTTCGCGAGCTCGGCGCGTTCGGCCGCCACCAGTTGCAACTGCCGGTCACGGAACCCCCCTACCTTTTCGATTAGCGTGGTGGTAAGGGGGCGTACTTCCTTGATTCCTGAAGCCAGCGCCTCCACGCGTTTTCCTTTCCCCACGAGATCGATGACCTGCGCCTGCGCCTGCTCGTTTTTCGCCTGCAGAGCCGCGATCTCGTCCAGCATGGTCCGCCCCTCACCGGTAAGGACGGCGTGCCGCATCTTTTCGACGGCATCCTTGAACTGGCGGTGGTCGGCCTGAAGGTCTTCCCGGTATTTCTCCTGGATATCCGGATAAAGCAGGATGGCCCGATAGTGCGCGATCTGGTCGCGCAGTTCGAAGCGCAGTTCGTTGGCGCCGTCCACCAGGCGTTTGTTCACGTCGATTAACCCTTCGTATGTCGCCTGCACCCGGTTGAGCGAATAGAAAGCGACGATTGTCATGAGCGCCAGCAGTGCCAGCACGACCGCGTATCCCCCGATGATTTTTCTGCCGATGGTCATTGCATGCTCTCCTTGTTATTCGTATTGAGGATTGCCGTTACACCTTGTACTGCGCCGCCAGTTGTTTCAGCCTAACCCCCAGCTCATGCAGGCCCTGCGCCGCCACCTCCGCCTGCTTGGTGCCGGAGACGTTCTGCACGCTGGCCTGCTTGATGTTCTCCATCGCCTGCGCCACCTGGTCCATGCCCACCATCTGCTGCTGGCTCGAGGCGGCAAT
>JAUXWC010000330.1 GCA_030685025.1 Rhodoferax sp. | reverse complement strand
GTCGAGCATTTCAAGGAAGGTGCCGTGGCTCATCATGATCTGACGCGACAGCGGGTCGGTTTGCGGCAGCAGGCGCTTGGCGTCGCAGCTCAGCACCATCTCGCCGGGCGTGCCCAAATCAACCAGCCACGACTGCAGGTTGTGCGAATGCGGCGCCAAAATCGCGTAGCTCAGCAGCCAACGGCGCGGGTCGCTGGCCGCAGCAAGGTCCGCACCCGGCCCCTGCCACGCCTCAATCGCCGCTGTGGGCATGTCGGCCGAGCAGCCTGTGAGGCCAGCAGTGCCCAGCGTGGCGGCGGCGACGACGCCACCGCCCGCGATGCGGATAAAACTTCTGCGTTGCATAGTGATCCTTTCCAGTGTACGAACCGTTGCGCCGATCACCCGGCCATGGCCGGGGCGCGCCCACGCCGCGGCGCGCTCGCCAACAAACCCAGGTCGGCCAGAGCCTGTCGCGCTGCCAGGGGCAAGGGTGTGTGCGGCTCGGGGCCGATCAGTGCCGTGAGTTTGTCATTGGTCAGCCGATGCGGCGTGTCCCACAGATAACGCAGTTCCAACAACGCGGCCCAGGCCGGCATGAACCAGGCGCCGATCCGTATCACCGGCCAAGGCAAGGCACGCAATTTCAAGTGGGCACCGGGTTTGACCCAACCCTGCGCGCGCGCCAGCGGGTCCAGGGCGTCCAGCCACTGCTGCGCGCTGAGGGTGTGGCCAGCAAAGTGGAGCACTTCGAACGGTCGCAACTGCTCGCGCTGCTGTGCCACCGCCAAGAAACAACGCGCCAGGTCGGGCAGGTAGGCCCAGGCGGTGGCCAACTCGCGACTCCCGGCATGGGTGAACCAGCCCTTCTTCAAGTCTTTCACGTTGACGGCGTCGAACCAGGTACCGCGCCCTGCCCCGAAGAAGTTGCCGGCACGAATCACCACCACGCGCACGCCCGAAGCCTGTAGCTGGGCCTCCATGGCAATACGAACCCGGCCTTTGACGGTTTGCGCCATTTGCGGTGTGCCTTCGCTCAGCACGGCGGGCATGGCGGCGCCGAAGTTGTAGACGTTGCCCGGCACCATCAGCGTGGCCGCCAGCGTGTGGGCCAGGCGAATCGCCGCGTCCGTCATGGGTGCCACCTGCTCGCGCCAGGCCTGGTTGGTGTAGGCCGGGTTGAGCGCGTGCACCACAACCGTCGCACCCTGCGCGGCGGCGGCCAGTGCCTGCGTGTCCCGCAGATCGATGCCAAGCCACTCGATGCCGGCCTCGGCGGGCTGGCTGGCACCCGGACGAGTGTGCCCCAGCACGCGCCAACCGGCGGCGCCAAAGGCTCGGGCGGCGGCCAGGCCAAAACGGCCACGGGCGCCCAGAATCAAAACGGTTGCTTGCATGATTTCCTAAGTGGTTGAGAAGTGATTGATGGCGTGATTGTGAAAACAAATAACTTGCTACACAATTGCATAAATTCTCATACCAGACATGCACTTATGAATATCGAACGATGAAAGCGCTGCTCCGACCGGGCTTTGACTGGAGCCTGGTGCGCTCGTTCCTGGCTGCGCTGGACCAGGGCAGCCTGCTGGGTGCCGCGCGCACCCTGCGAATGAGTCAACCCACGGTGGGGCGGCACATTGCCGAACTGGAGAGTCAACTCGGCGCGGTGCTGTTTGAGCGCACAGGCCGTGGCCTGGTGCCCACCGCCACCGCGCTCAAACTGTCGCAGGCGGCGCGCGACATGGAGACTGGCGCCCTGCAATTGGCGCAGACCTTGTCGGGCGCGCAAACCCAGGCCAACGGCACGGTACGCATCACCGCCAGCGTGCCGGTAGCCGTGCAACTCATGCCGCCCTTGCTAGCCAGCATGCGTCAGGTGCTGCCCGATATCCAGGTGGAACTGATATCGAGCAACCAGGTCAGCAACCTGCTGCGCCGCGAGGCCGACATTGCAGTACGCATGGTGCGTCCCGACCAAGCCACCCTGGTGGCCCGAAAAATCGGCGACGTGGGCCTAGGCGCCTACGCCCACAGGACCTACCTGGCACGCCGTGGCCCCTTGCGCCAGCCGACCGATCTGCTGCAACACGATCTGATTGGTGGTGACACCGATCAAACGATCCAGCAAGGCTTCGAAGCCATGGGCTACCCAGTGGGTCGAGACGCCTTCGCCCTGCGCAGCGACGATTTCATCGTGCAGTGGCAAGCAGTGCGCGCCGGCCTCGGGGTGGGCTTTTGCGCCGACTACATGGCACGCTCCGATCCCGAGGTGGTGCGGGTGCTGCCGGGCCTGTTGCCGATCCCACCGCTTCCCATGTGGCTGGCGGTGCACCGCGAGATCCGCACCAACCGGCGCATCCGCGCGGTGTACGACTTTCTGGCCGAAGCCCTGCCGCACGTTATTTGAGGAATTGGCTTACGCTTGGCAACCTTGACTTTGCGGCACCACCATGCACCCCAACGCCCAGACCCTGACCAAGTTCTATACCGCCTTTGCCGCACTCGACCCCGACACCATGGCCACTTGCTACGCCGACGACGTGGCGTTTGACGACGAGGTGTTCAGCCTGCGCGGCAAGGCCGAGGTGATGGGCATGTGGCGCATGCTGTGCGAGGCCACCCGCGCCAAGGGCCGCGATGTCTGGAAGCTGGAGTTCAGCGCGATCAAGGCCGACGCAGCCCAAGGCCAGGCGCACTGGGATGCGCACTACCGCTTCGGCGCCACCGGCCGCATGGTGCTCAATCACATCAATGGGGTGTTCAGCTTCAACCCGCAAGGCCTGATCACCCGGCACCGCGACCGCTTCAACTTCTGGAGTTGGTCACGCCAGGCGCTGGGCACACCTGGTTTGCTGCTGGGTTGGACGCCGTTTCTGCGCAACAAAGTGCGCGCGCAGGCGCTGGCCAACTTGCGCAAGTTCCTCGCCAAGTAGGCGGGAGATCGCCATGCACTGGTTTGATGGCTTTGAGGTTCGCCATGTCGAGGTCAACGGCGTCAGCCTCTTCGCGCGGGTCTCGCCCGGTCTGCCCGGCATCCGTCCGGCCCTGTTGCTGTTGCACGGCTTCCCGCAAACCCATGGGATGTGGCAGCGCGTGGCACGCCAGTTGGAGCGCGACTTCTATTTGGTGATGCCCGATTTGCGTGGTTATGGCGACTCGTCCAAACCACCGGGCCTGCCCGACCACGGCAACTACAGCAAGCGCGCGATGGCGCAAGACATGGTGGCGCTGATGGATGCCCTGGGGGTGGACGAATTTGACCTGTGCGGACACGACCGCGGCGCCCGCGTGGCGCACCGGCTGGCCACCGACTTCCCAAAGCGCGTCAAGCAGCTCTGCGTGATCGACATCGCGCCCACCCTGGACATGTATGACGCCACCAACTTTGAGTTTGCCAAGGCCTACTACCACTGGTTTCACCTGATCCAGCCCACACCCCTGCCAGAAGACATGATCAACGGCAACGCCATGGCCTACCTGCACGCCAAGCTGGGCGGCTGGGGTGCTGGCGGCCTGGGCCACATCGAACCTGCCGCGCTGGCCGAATACGAGCGCTGCTTTGGCAACCCGGCCACCGTACACAGCGTCTGCGAGGACTACCGGGCCAGCGCCGGCATCGACCTGGCGCACGACCGCGCCAGCCGTGCGAACGGCGACAAGATCCAGTGCGACCTGCTGGTGCTGTGGGGCGAGCGCGGCGTGGTGCATCGGCTGTTCGACCCGCTGGCGTTGTGGCAAGCCCAGTGTGCCGGGCGAGTCACGGGCCAGGCCATGCCGGCCGGGCACTTCATCCCCGAAGAGCTGCCCGAGCAGACGGCGCAGGTGTTGTGCGGGTTTTTTGGTCGGGCGGATTGAGGTCGGATTTGCGGAGCTCTTTGGGGCACACACTGTAGCAATGGCAGCCACTGACACAAGTCAGGTACCAAGGTCTTGGCGGGGCCGAGGGCGCCGGGCTGGGTGGCTCCACGACGAACGGTGGAGGTTGCCTTGGTGGAATCCCCAGCACGCCCGCAAGATCGGGGCGATGGGGTGCTGCGTGCGGAGGCATCAAGGAGGAGGCCGCAGGCCGGGGGACAGCCGCAGCGCGCAGTGCCACGTCGGCCTGATCCCGCCAACCGGCTCGAAGCAAGTGCAACCCGGCTGTCGAGCTGATGCAGCGTTTGAACTGCTTTTCGCTGCGCGGCAAGACGAAAGTCAATGCGCAGTGGGGCCTGTACTGCCTGGTGCACAACATCGATAGGCTGGCGCACCATGGTTGTGCCCAGTGGACGCGGTGTGCAGGCCCAAAACGGCCCGTGAGGCAGGGTACAAGCGCGTCTTGGTCGAACCGAGGCAGAAATGGGGGACACTGGTGGGATGAAACGCACAACCTCGATTCCTGATTCGCAACGCCTTGGTGCCGTACCGTGGGCTGGTCGGAATGGGGTTTTTGCACAGCTTCGTTAGGCTGCGCAAAACACACTTATCTGTACGCTCTGCACAAAATGTCCAAGCCCTTTGATCCGGCAGCTTTCGCACAAAGGCAACTCGACGCCTACAACGCCCGCGACCTTGAGCGATTCATTGGCGAGTACACGGACGACGTGGTTGTATTCAGGTTGCCCGGTACGGAGCCAATCATGCGGGGCAAACAAGACCTGGCAGAGCACTACTCCAAGAATCGATTCAATCTGCCTGAACTGCACGCAGAGCTTGTCAGCCGAATGGTCTTCGGCAACAAGGTCATAGACCAAGAGTACGTCACTGGCGTTCCTGGCGCTCCGCTGGAAGTGGCAGCCATCTACGAGGTCACGCCCGCTGGCATCAGCAAGGTCTGGTTTGTCAGTGGGTCATAGCCATGGGCAGGCCATGGCCAAAGTCAGAAGCACGGCGAGCGCGGCCAACCCACTGCTCAAGCCACCCGCAACGGCAGGCCGCTTGGCAGCAGTGTTGGGCGCAATCAGGAAAGTAGGGAGCCATGCGAAAGAACATTACGGTCGGCCTGATTGGTGATCGCGACCAATCTGTCCCAGCACACCAAGCCATTCCACTTGCCCTGCAACTTGCAGCAGATGCGTTGCACATTGAAGTCGGTCACGAGTGGGTTCCCACGGAACAGGTGACTCCAATCGCAGGCATCTCTCGCATCTCTCAGTTCGATGGCCTGTGGTGCGTTCCGGGCAGTCCGTATCGAAGCATGGACGGTGCATTGCTCTCCATTCGCCACGCCCGCGAGCGTGCCATCCCGTTCCTTGGCACATGCGGCGGGTTTCAGCACGCCATAGTTGAGTACGCGCGGAACGTCTTGGGATGGGCAGATGCAGAGCATGCGGAAACGGCACCAGGTGCGGCTCGCGTGGTCATTTCGGCACTTGAGTGCGCGCTGGTCGAAACTACAAGCTCGGTTCGGCTGTTCCCCGGCACTCGCATCGCGTCGGCTTACGGTGTCAACGAGACCAGAGAAGGGTATCGATGCCGCTATGGGCTAAACCCCGAGTTCCAGGCCGCACTTGTTGCCGGCCCACTTCGAGCCGCCGCCGATGATGAAACGGGCGAAGTACGGGCGGTGGAACTGGATGATCATCCGTTCTTCGTTGCCACTCTGTTCCAACCAGAGCGCGCCGCGCTCGAGGGTCAGTCTGCGCCGCTGATCGTCTCATTCGTGAGCGCGTGCGCTAGATGACGCCCCACCGGGCGCCGATCCCTGCACCCGTTTGGGCGCGCCCGGCGGTAGGTTGGCAATCTGATGCCAATCGGCGCGGACACTAGTGCATCCCAGTCAGTGGGGCAGTGAAATTCCGTTGTCGCATTGCGGGTTAACACTTGCGGGTTAATCCGCGCGGGTTAGCTCGGAGTACAAAAAGTCCACGCGGGTGCGAAACTTTCATAGCGCATGTGAGTACTCCGTCCTTCGGGCCACGAGCCCGGGAACATTGCCGGTTGACAAATCACGTGCGCTACGGCGCCGGCTGGTCACCCCAGTCGGGCAGCTGGTGGGGTCGCAATCCGGCGGCTTCACGATTCACTCGTTCGTCAATTGGAGTTTTGAATGTTTTTTTCGAAAAAAGTCCCTCTGAGGGCACTGATATCGTTGATGGTGGCTGCTGGTGTCGTAAGTGTTGTGCATGCCGGCATGCCCTCGGCGGATGAGCTTGGTGTCGTGGCTGCGCCGGTTCGTGGCACCCACACCGACCGCATGATTGTGAAGTACCGCGATGGCGCGACGGCAGTCACTGCCAAGACCACCAGCCAGCTGGCTGCCGCCAATTACTCGGAGGCCGTGCGCGGCCGTCTGGGCGCCGAGCATGGCTTGGCCATGAGCACACTGCGTATCAACGGATTGGGCGCACACATCATCAAGCTCAATCGCCACGCCCATGTGGATGAGCTGCTGGCGCTGGCCGCCAAAATGAAGGCCGAAGACCCATCCATCGAGTATGTCGAGCCCGACCGCATGATGTATCCGATGATGACCCCCAACGACACCAACTACAGCAGTCTGTGGGGCATGCAGGGTGGCGCTGGCGGTATCCGTGCCAACACCGCTTGGGACACAACCACCGGTGCGGGCGTGGTGGTGGCCGTGCTGGATACCGGTATTCGCCCACACGCTGATCTAGCGGGGCAGACCGTGGCCGGCTACGACATGATCGCCGACACTTTTGTCGCAAACGACGGCACGGCACGCGACGGCGACCCGTCCGACCCCGGTGATTGGTCCACCGCCGGCCAGTGCGGTACCGGTGCCCCCGCCAGCAGTTCCAGTTGGCACGGCACCCACGTTGCCGGCACCATCGGCGCCAAGGGGAACAACAGCATGGGTGTGATCGGCGTAGCCTTTGGCGCCAAGGTTCAGGCCGTGCGGGTGCTGGGCCGCTGCGGCGGCTACACGTCCGACATTGCTGATGGCATGATCTGGGCCTCGGGCGGAACGGTGGCGGGTCTTCCGGTCAATGCCACCCCAGCCAAGGTGATCAATATGAGCCTGGGCGGTGGCGGCGCATGCAGCGTCACTTCGCAAAGTGCCATCGACAGCGCCCGTTCCCGCAACACCACCGTGGTGGTGGCAGCAGGTAACTCGAACGAGAACGCGTCCAACAGCAATCCGGCCAACTGCGCCGGCGTCATCACCGTGGCGGCCGTGGGGCCAACCGGTGGACGGGCCTACTACTCCAACTACGGCGCCGTAGTGGACGTGGCCGGACCGGGTGGAGACCAAAGCGCGGGCAGCAGCAACGGCATCTTGTCGACCCTGAACGTCGGCACCACGACACCCGGCGCGGACAACTACGCCTACTACCAGGGCACCTCCATGGCGACGCCCCACGTTGCTGGCGTGGTTGCGCTGATGTATGCAGTGAAGCCCACTGCCACACCGGACCAGATCGAGAGCGCGCTCAAGAGCAGTGCGCGCGCATTTCCGGCCACCTGCAGCCAGTGCGGCACCGGCATCGTGGACGCGCCAGCGGCCATCGTGGCGATTACGGGGGGCATTGTGACGCTGCCAACCGTGGGTGAGACCGAGGCGAACAACAGCACCGCCACGGCCAACAACATCGCGGCGCCTTCCAATGTCAATGGCTCTCTGTCCAGCAGCACGGACACGGACTACTTCAAACTGACACTGCCCGCTGGCAAGACCCTGACCGCCGCATTGAACCCCGGCTCGACCAAGGACTACGACCTGTATATCTACAACAGTGTAGGCACCCTGTTGACATCGGCTGAAGGGGGCGTTGGCGTGGTAGACACGGCAACGACTACTAACACCGGCACGACTGCAATTGCGCGCTACGTTCGCGTGACGTACTATTCCGGTGGTTCCGGCGCCTACAGCCTTAAGCTGACTTGGTAATAGTCACCTTTTGCGCCGTAACTGAAAGGGGTCGCGCCATGCGTGGCCCCCTTTTTTTCTTGTGCGCCCAGCATGGGCACACTCTTGGAGGTGCAAGTCCTCCCGCGAGCTGGTCACAGTGATCCAACCAGAGCGCGCCGCGCTCGAGGGTCAGTCTGCGCCGCTGGTCGTCTCATTCGTGAGCGCGTGCGCTAGATGACGCCCCACCGGGCGCCGATCCCTGCACCCGTTTGAGCGCGCCCGGCGGTAGGTTGGCAATCTGATGCCAATTAAGGTATAGTTTTTATACCATGAACGCCTTCGAATTTGACGCCGCAAAAAGCGAATCCAATCGCACGAAGCATGGGATCGATTTTGTTCAAGCTCAGGGTCTCTGGAACGACCCGATGCTGCTGGAGATCCCGGCAAAAACTGATGATGCGCCGCGCTATCTGGTGATTGGGCTTATCGATGGGAAGCATTGGTCGGCCGTCATTACCTACCGTGGGGCCAATGTCCGATTGATATCCGTTCGTCGCGCACGCGCAGAAGAGGTGGTACTTTATGAAAGCTAAAAAGTTCGAGCAACAGTTTGACGAAGGCGGCGACCTCACCGCTTCTTTGGACTTGTCCAAAGCCAAGCGCGTGCTGCAAGAGCAGAAACGAGTGAATGTCGATTTTCCAACTTGGATGATTGACTCCCTGGACCGAGAAGCCAGCAAACTGGGGGTTACAAGGCAGTCTGTTATTAAAGTCTGGCTGGCTGAGCGTCTTGAGGCGACCGCTTCCAACTTGCCGCCTCATCGAACGCGCGCAGGTGCCGCGCACCGTTGAGCGACCGGCGCGGTATGGCTGCACTCCAAACCTCAGGACGGGTTCGGTGGTTTATGCACCGCCTCTCCCAGAGCGCCCGCCGGCGAACCTCCTTCACCCCCCTCAATTCGCCCCATGGCACTTCTTGTACTTCTTGCCGCTACCGCACGGGCAGGGATCGTTGCGCCCCGGCGTGTCGGCGCGGTGCAGGGTGGGCACGCGCGGGCCGATGTTGCGCCATAACTCGCGCAGGTCGTACACCGCCCACACGGCGGCGGCAAAGTCGTTCAGGCGCGCCGCGCTCAGGCTGGGCGGGCCGTCTTCGTTAAACATGCTGATGGTGGGCTCGTCCTCGTCGTCTTCGGTCAGGGCAACGATGGCGTCCAGCGATTCGTTGAGCCACTTGGCGCCTTCCTTGTCGCGCGGCGCGGCCCACTCCTCGGGCCAGGTCTCCACGGCAAACATGAAGCCCAGCGCCCAGACCTGCGCGAAGGAGGGCAAGGCCTCGTTCTCAACCGCCAGTCGCTCCGCCTCGGGCATGGCCGCCACGGCGCCGCGCACGTCCACCACCTCGGGGGCATAGGAGCGTTCGTCGTCCAGCGTGTCCACATCGGCCTCCAGCGCGCTGGAGACTTCGTTCCAGCGGCGCACCCACAGCGCCATGAAGCGCTGCGCCTGCGCGTCGTCGGCAAACGAACCCTCTTGCGCTTCGTCCTCGCCACCCAGGTCCAGCAGCACCGGCAGGTACTCACTGGGCATGATCAGGCGGCGACAACAAATCAGCGCCGCCATAAAGCCTTCGCAGAATTCCCACTGCGGGGTCTCATCGAAACGCGTGCGCAGCTCATCCAGAATGGCGTCGATCTCGTCAAAGTCTTCCGGGCGCAAGGGCTCATCGGAAGCGGGGTCGGCGGTGAAAGTGGGAGGGTGGAAGGCGGTCATGGCAACTCGGCAGGGTGGCGGGAAGTGCGCTCAATTGTGCCCTGTTGTCCGGCGACGACCAAGGACAAAGTCGGGCGGCACAATCAGGACCATGAAGATCCAGTTGTTGTCCGACCTGCACCTTGAAGTAGAGCCGCAATGGCGGCCCAGCCCCGCGCCCGGTGCCGACCTGCTGGTGCTGGCGGGTGATATCGGCTCGTACCAGGCGGGCTCGCGGCTACAGGACGATGACTTCGGGTTGACGCGGTTTTCGCCCTTGCACGGCTGGCCGACTCCGGTGCTGTTTGTGCCGGGCAACCATGAGTACGATGGGCTCGACTTCGACCTGGCGCATGCCCGCTTGCGCGAGACCTGCGAACGGCTGGGCCTGATTTGGCTAGAGCGTGCCGGCTTCGAAATGGGCGTGGGCGGACAGCGTGTGCGCTTTCTCGGCACCACGCTGTGGAGCGACTTTGACGCGCTGGTTGATCTGCACGCAAGCCTGAGCGTTCAGCTCAAGGCCCAGGACAAGGCGATGCGAGCGGCCAACTACTACCTGAAGAAGACCGGGACCACGCTGGGCGGGCAAGCCATGCTGGCACCGGCCGTGCGTGAATTGGCCCTGCAATGCCAGGACTGGCTGCGCGCGGCGCTGGCCAAGCCCTTTGACGGGCAGACCGTGGTGGTGACCCACTTTGCGCCCAGTCTGCGCAGCGCCGATCCGCGCTACGGGCGCACACCCGGCACGGCGGCGTTTTGCAACGCGCTGGACGACTGGCTGGCGCAGGCCAGCCTGTGGCTACACGGGCACCTGCACTGCCCCAGCGACTACGTGCACGCCGGCTGTCGGGTGGTCGCCAACCCGATGGGTTATGCGCGAAAGAACGAGCAGGCCCGGTTTCTGGCATCGTCGACGCTTGAGCTGCCCCGCCATCCTGCCCGGACACCGGCCGATGGCCACGCGCCCGTGCCCGCAACACACCCCTTTACTTGATCTGAAACAGTTGCGCCAGCGCATCGCGGTACTGCGACTGCCCGAGCGCGTTGGTGTTGTGGTGCGAGCCGCCTTGCACCAGCACAAAAGCCTTGGGGCTCAAGGCCGCATCAAACAGCTTGCGGCCCAGTTCGGGCTTGATCAGGGTGTCCTCGGTGCCATGGACCACCAGCAGCGGTGAGCCGATCTGGCCGACCTTCTTGACCGACTCGAAACGTTGGGTGATCAAGCCGTTGACCGGCAACCAGCCCCAAGCCATCGAGCCCACCACATCCGGGATCGAGCTGAAGGTGCCCTCCACCAGCGTGCCGGCCTCGTCCGTGACGCGGCTGGCCAGCTCGATCGCGATGGCGCCGCCCAGCGAATGTCCAAAGATGTAGCGCGGCTGCCCTGGGTGTCGCGCGCCCAGCCAATCCCAGGCGGCGCGGGCGTCCTCATAGGCCAGGGATTCGGACGGCAGCATCGCATCACTCTTGCCAAAGCCCCGGTAGTCCACCGCCAGCACCGAGAAGCCCAGTTCCTGCATGCGGCGCATGCGATGGGCCGAACCCGTCACACTCCAGCGCGCGCCATGCAGGTACAGCAGCACCGGCGCCCGGGCCGCATCCGGGCCGGGCGCGGCGTGCCAGAGACCGTGCAGCCGCGTACGCTGCCCGGACAAGGCCGAGTCGAACTCGATCCAGACATCCTGCATGCCCTGGGCCGCCTCGACGCCGCCACTGCGGTGGCGCTCAGTGGGCTGAAAGATCCATTCGCGCTGCCGGTCTTCCAGCGTGGCGCAACCGGCCATCGCCGCGATGACCAGCAGCCAGACGATCCAGCGGCCGCCGTGCTGCATGACGCCAGTGGCCTCAGGCTTCAACTTGGACACCTTTCCAGAATGCCACCCGAGCCTTGACCATCTCGGCCTCCGGCTTGGGGTCGGGGTAATACCAGACGGCGTCGGTGTTCATTTCGCCATTGACCATCAAAGAGTAGTAGCTGGCCTGGCCCTTCCAGGGGCAACTGCTCTTGTGGTTGCTGAAGGTGATGTAGTGGCGGTTCAAGGACGGCTCGGGGAAATAGTGATTGCCCTCCACCATCACGGTGTCGGGGCTCTCGGCGATGACCACGCCATTCCAGCTTGCTTTCATGATTCGAGCCTTTCCTCAATGCGGTGATGATGCCATGCGGCACGGTGTTGGTGTCGCCAATCACAACGGCGCCGAACCGTGGCGAGGCGACTGGGGCTTGCACGGTGGTCAAAACCGGGCCCGACTGGTATGGTCAAGTCAGCCATCAGAATTAACCATGCTGCACTATCTCAACACCCTGTTCCCGGTTCGCTACACCGCTTTTGCGCTGCTGGTGATGGGCTTCATGCTCAGCATCTTCACAGTGGTGGCCTTCAACGTGGGCCTGTTCTGGCTGGTGATCTTCGGCGCCCTGGTGGCGATCGGGATCTTTGACCTGACCCAAACCAAACGTTCGGTGCTGCGCAACTATCCCGTCATCGGCCATCTGCGCTACATGCTGGAGTTTGTGCGGCCGGAGATTCGCCAGTATTTCCTGGAGAGCGACACCGAAGCCACGCCCTTCTCGCGCTCGCAACGCTCGCTGGTTTACCAGCGCGCCAAAGGTGAGTCGGACAAACGGCCGTTCGGCACCCAGGCGGCCGTCTACGCCGAGGGTTATGAGTGGATCAACCACTCGCTGGCGCCCACCAAGGTGCCCTCGCATGACTTTCGGGTCTGGATCGGTGGCAACCCGGACGACCGCCCGGCCGAGCACACCACCGCCGCGGGTGTGTGCACGCAGCCCTACCACGCCAGCGTATTCAACATCTCGGCGATGAGCTTTGGCGCCTTGAGTGCCAACGCCATCCTGGCACTCAACCGTGGCGCGCAGCGCGGCGGTTTTGCGCACGACACCGGCGAAGGCTCGATCTCGGCGCACCACCGCGTGCACGGCGGCGACCTGATCTGGGAAATCGGCTCGGGTTATTTTGGCTGCCGCAACCCGGACGGCACTTTCAGCGAAGAGCGTTTCAGTCAGAACGCGCTGGACCCGCAAGTCAAGATGATCGAAGTCAAGCTCAGCCAGGGCGCCAAGCCGGGCCACGGTGGTGTGCTGCCCGGGCGCAAGGTGTCGCCCGAGATCGCCCAGGCGCGTGGCGTGCCCGTGGGGGTGGATTGCGTCTCGCCGGCCGCGCACAGCGTGTTCAATACTCCCATCGAGATGATGCAGTTCATCGCCCGGCTGCGCCGACTCTCTGGCGGCAAACCGACCGGATTCAAGCTGTGCATCGGCCACCCCTGGGAGTGGTTTGCCCTGGTCAAGGCGATGCTGGTCACCGGCATCACGTCCGATTTCATCGTGGTCGACGGCGCCGAGGGCGGCACCGGCGCGGCGCCACTGGAGTTCACCGACCATGTCGGCTCGCCGCTGCAAGAAGGCCTGCTGCTGGTGCACAACACCTTGCGAGGCGTTGGCTTGCGCACGCGCATCAAGGTCGGCTGCGCCGGCAAGGTGGTCAGTGCGTTTGACATTGCGCGCCTGATGGCGCTGGGGGCCGATTGGTGCAACGCGGCGCGCGGCTTCATGTTCGCGCTGGGCTGCATTCAGTCTCAGCATTGCCATACCGACCACTGCCCGACCGGTGTCACCACGCAGGACCCGCTACGCCAGCAGTCGCTGGTGGTGGGCGACAAGGCCGCGCGCGTCTACAACTTCCACGAGATGACACTGGACGCGCTCAAGGAGCTGGTGCAAGCCGCCGGGCTGCGCCACCCGCACGACATCACCGCCCACCACATCGTGCGCCGCTCGGCCGATCACAAGGTGCAGTCGCTGGCGCAATTGATGCTGCCGCAATTGCCCGACGGCGTCCTGCTGACCGAGGACCTGAGCGCGCTGCCCTTCATCTACCGCAACACCTGGCCGCAGGCCAGTGCGCAGAGTTTCACGCTGCAGGTTTCATGAAAACGGGTTCTGGATCCAAAAGGAGTCGAAGATGAGAGATCTTTTTTCTGCGCAACAGTCCAATTCAAATGCCTCACGGCACAGAAGCTTGGGCGCACACGTCGTCGCCGTTGCCGTTGCCGTGCTGGGAGCTACCGGCGGCGTCAGCCAGGCACACGCCCAAGCGGGCAAGCTGGGCAGCTACAGCGGCACCATCAACGCGTCGGGAACACTCAACAGTCCCCAGGTGAGCTACCGCGCCACCATCAAGCTGACCTTGCCCGTGACCCAACGTAACGCGTCGTCGATCTCGGCGGAGTTCCTGGCCGGCGAGGCGCCCAACGCCACGGCGTTGATCTCGCAATGGGACATCACCCACCGGGAGAAGTCAGCGGGCGCCGACGGCAAGTTCGCCAGCTGGACATGCACGCTCGCCAATGCGGTCGAAGTCCCCATGACCCCCACCGGGGTGCTGAACGTCGATTTGAAGGCCAAGAAGCACGCTCTGTCGGTGACCCTGTTGTCCACCAAGGAGATCGCGCTCAACTGCAAGCATTCGACATCGGGCGCGTACAAAAAGAATCAGGGTATAGCTCTTTCCGTCGGCACCGGCACTCCAGGCATGCAGTACCTGACGCAATTGCCGTTTTCCGACCCCGCGCATTTGAGCGCGCGTTACACGCTCAAGCCCTCGTCTCCTACCGAGGAGTTCGGCCCCATCGTGCAAGATTGGGATCTGCGACTGGCGCCCTGAGTGCCGTCAAGTCGACGGACCCGGCGACACCCTCTCGCAGCGGGCCAACAGCGATCTGCAGCGGCGCAGGCGCCAGGTGGCAGACCACCATCGAGCATTCACGCCGCTTGCAGGAAGCGCAAGGCCAGTCCGATCATCGGGCCATGGCGACCTGGACCGGTGCCTTGGTCTCGGTGCGCGGCTCGTCAATGTGCTCCAGCGTCTGGAACGGCAACACGGTGGTGCAGACGTCACGCGTTTTGCCGTTCCACACCAGTTCCACCTCGCGCTTGTCCTCGAACAGAATAAAGCGGTATTTCTCGGGCAGGGCTTTGCCCTGCTGGATGAGTGCGAACAGGTCACGCTGTTCGGCTTCGCTCAGGTCATAGGTTTTGGGGCGGGCCATACGTGTTGATTTTCTTTTTACGGGCGTTTCAGGTGGCCGGGTCGAGTTGGCCAATTCGGCTCAGAATCGCCACCGCCAGGGCCTTGAAATCGCTCCATGCGTCCTGCACGGCGGCGGAATGGCTGCCGATGGCACCGTCGGCGGACGAGAGCCGGAAGATGGGCTTGCGCACTTCCTGCGCCATGGGCACGAGGCTGCGGTAGTGCTTGAGCTTGGACAGGCAATCACCATCGTTGGGGAAGATGCTCTGTGTCGGGCCTTTTAGCAACACGCTTTCGCGATAGGTTGACGGTATCCGGTCGGCCCACTTCTTGTAGGCCTTGACAGGGCGAGACAAGCGCTCGGTGTGTTGCATCAAGATATAGCCTTGGGGCTGCATCGCACCGCGTGGCAAATCGAACGATGGTGCTTCCCAGTTGTCCAGCCGCTTTTGCCAATCACTGCGCCAATGCTGCAAGGTAGGGCCGAGGTTGCGCAGGCCTTGCAGCGAGAACAGGTCAGCCGCCAAGGGGATGACCACATGGTCGCTGGCGATCAGGGCCGAGCGGTTGATGGCGCCCAGGTGCGGCCCCACGTCCGCCAGAATCAAGTCGGCGCTGTGCTGCGCAGCCGCCATCTGGGCCACTTGCCAGAAGGCGGACAGCAGGCGCATCGGGCGGTAGAGGTTGGAGGAACCCATGGCCAGCGGCCAAGCCTGCGACAAGGTGTCCTCGAACCCTGCAAGGGCCAAGTCGCCAGGCACCAGGTGCAGGCGTGGGTTGATCTCCTTGGTTTGCGGCGCAAGGATGTCGCCCATTTCAGTCAACGGTTTGAGACACTGATAGATCGTGTTGCTACCTGGCGTGGAGTTATCCGGGTCCCACAGGATTTCGAGGTCGTCTTCCGATAAAAAGGCGGAAGTCAAGTTGGCCTGTGGGTCCAGGTCAATCGCAACGACGCGTTTGCCCATCTCGGAAAACATGTGGGCCAGGTGAAACACCAGCGAGGTCTTGCCAACACCGCCTTTGTTGTTGAAGAAGGTGAGGACGGGGACTGTCATGGCGCCTTCCTGATGGTGGCCATGACAAAATTGGCATCCACGCTGAACTCAGGCGGCGGATTGCCATTGGCCGCCAAAGCCTGCCGAGCGTCAACAATGCCAAAACCAAATCTCTGCACAAACCCAAGAGTCTTCAACACGGTCGCTACATTGGGGTTGCGATAGTCGTTGATGCCTGGTTGCCCAAAATTCGCCTGCGTGACCTCACCATAAGGACCGCCCGGATTGATGATTTCAATGCGGTCATCAAACCAATAGACGCGAACCGGCGAATTCGTGCCTTCGTAGCTTCGGTGCATCACTGCGTTTCGAGCAAGTTGTTGCAGCGCAATGAGTGGATAGGGTGTTGTGCGGATTTCCGTGGTTGACCCCGACGTGAAATCAACGGCCATACTCAAGGTTGCGATCAATTTCTCATCCAAGCGTCGCAGCATTTCATTAAGTGTTCCGTCAATTTCCTGAGCATCCACGACGGGATCCCCCCACTGTGTGCCACGTATGCGCAAATACTGGATATAGGCACCCGGGAGCCAGGTTCTGGGGGACTTACCCAGCGCCAGCAGACCCACCACAGTGGGCACTTGATAGTCCATGGCGGCGAGCATTCCCATTGAACACAGCCGTTCTTCATAAGTACGCCCATTGGCGGCAAGTACCGATGGGGGCACCGCTTGCGGAAGGTACTCCTGCTCAAAGACGATGCGACTGAGGTCTTCGATCTGGCACCCGCGCACCGGAAAGGTGTCAAACACACGATCACCGTGGCGTCGCTTTTCGTTGAGGATACGTTCATCCTGCAACGTCGCAGTGTCTCGGCGCGGGCCGGTACGAATCCATATTCGCCCCTCGAACATGACCGGCGGTGAATCGGCCGGCATCACTGCAATGACAGCCATGTCAGCGCCTTTGAGGCGACGCTTCTCGACGGTCATGGTCGGTGGCGGAACAATTCGGCCAGCCGACTTTAAATTCGCAAGCGTGAGCAACAATTGATCTGTAACCGCTATGCCTGATGGCGTGCCATCGTCATTGGCACCAATGAAAACGATTCCTGGCTGGTTGTGGTTTGGCAGGTCATTCGCGAATGCGCACACCGCTTTCGGCACGCTTTCTGGCGCGGAGCCTGCCCAGGCGCTTTTGCGCTCCACGCGGTCGGATTCCAGGTCGTCAAGCAGCGCGGCAAGCTGGTCATCGCTCAATGGGTTCATGCTGCAAGCTCCTGATAGTCGGTGAAGCTGGTCGCCATGGCCGCAAAGCTGGACGGGCGATGCGTCTCAAAGCCGGTTTGATCGACATACACAAAGCGATAATTCGGCCCGCCTGCGGGCTGGCTGGCCACCGACGCGTCCACACACCACTGGCTTAGTCGAGCCATCTTCTGCGGCAAGTCCAGTTCCTCGCGACCTTTGGTTTCAACGATCCACACCGTGCCGTCCGTAGTCCGTGCAAAAAAGTCCGGCGTGTAGGTCGACAGCTCGCCATTCGCTTTAACGTAGTCCAGCTTGAAGCCGACGGCCATGTAGTTCTTGCCGAAGGCCTGCACATCGGGCACCGTGTCCAGGAACGCAGCAAACTCCAGTTCAAGCCCGTCGGCATGGCCTTCGCCCACGATCCGGTTGAACACCGAACGTTTAGTCGGTAAAAAACCGCGCGGCTGCGTGCGAAACGGACGGGTGTCTCGCAGCCGGATGTGCCCTCGATTCGTGAGCTGCCACTGTCGCGAATGGTTAGTGCGTTGATCGCGGCTCGGAAGTGGTCAAACAGCACCTTGCCAACTTCAGGCTCGGACAAGTTGCGCAGGATCACCGGGTCATCCAGATCAACGGGGCCGGCGAACAGATGCTCTTGAATAAAGACTTTCACCTTGGGGTAAATCTGGTCATACCCCCCAACCAAGCGCAAATCCTTGAGCAGTTGGCGGGCGAAAAAAGCGACCACGGAACGGTAGTCCGCCTTGCCGCTGCCGTCGAGCTCGATGGTGTGGTCCACCTCGGAGTCCAACATGGTCTTGAAGACGATCTCGCGGGTCTGTTCCGGCGTAAACGCCTTGATCGGCAGCGCCGTGTGGCCAAACGAAGCGGGGTCAAGCTCCGCCAGGTCTTTGAACTCTCGGTTGAAGCGGCGGGTAAGGCGTGGCAGGGCAATGTCCAAGGCGTCGAGGTCTTTTTCAGAGGCGTCCTTGTCCACCTCGACCACCAGTGAGTCTTGCCGTTCGCGACCGCCCGTGCCGCCCATCGCGACCTGTTCGAAGCTCACGCCTTCGCTTTGGATGGACTCGACGAATTCCATGAAGGCGGGGGTGCCCATCACCGAGACGGTCTCGCGCTGATTGCTACCGAAGTACATGCGGCGCAGGCCGCGCCCCAGGGTTTGTTCGGGCAGGATGTTGCTCTTGGCCGCGTAGGCGCGCAAGCCCACGATGGTGGTGACGTTGCGCACGTCCCACCCTTCCTTGAGCATCAGCACCGACACAATGGCTTTGAACGGCGACTTCCAGGTGTCGATCTCGTTCGACTGCTTACGCAAAAGCTCCAACTCCTCCTTGTTTTTGCCCGAGGCCGCTTCTGAAATATCACCGTTGTTCTTGGTGTGGATGACCAGCACGGCGCCCTGCAGCTCAGCACAGATTCGCTCCAGGTGGGCACCGACCTCGTCGCAGTTCTTGGTGTCGTCCACCATCACAAACAGCACGGCTTTCTTGCCCAGCTTCTCATGTTCGGCGTAGGACTTGCGCCACTCTTCAATACCGAGCTGTAGGTAGTCGGCGTACTTCTCGGTGATGAGCGGACTCTTTTGTTCGGCGAGCTTGGCGCGGCTGGCGGCGTCAGGCAACACCGGGTGCTTGACCACGTTCTGGGCAATCGCCTCGACCAGCGGATAGTCGCTCACGGTCTGCGCGAAGATCGCGCCGTTGTTGTGGCGCGGCGTCGCTGTTACATCAATTTGTATCGCCAGTCGCAAGTCCTTTTGCAACAGACGATGATGAATGTCCTGGATGCTCTGAAACCAAGCAAGGCGGTTGTCGTGTATATGGTGCGCTTCGTCATTGAAGACGGCGAGTTCGTCAATCTCGCGCACGATTTCACCCAAGTCCGTATTGCTGTCATTGGTCTTGCCGACCGGCTTGGCGCCAAACGGAGCCAGAAAATAGTCGCGCCAGTTGCGCCCCGCATCGCCGTTGTCGGGCAATACCGGGTCGTTGAAGAATATCTTTAGCCCATCGAAATCAGCGCGCAGGCGATCCAGCACGATGATGTTCGGTGCGATCAGCAGGAAGTTGCGGGCCAGCGCCGAATCGGCCTCGTACAGCTTGTGGAAACAGCTCCATGCCAGCAGCAAGGACAGCACTTTGGTCTTGCCCGCGCCAGTCGCCATCTTGACCACGAAGCGCGGCCAGTCTTCATCGAACATGCCACTGGACACCGCGCCAGAGGCATCGAATCGCAGCAGGTCGAACTTGTCACGGGTGCCATGCACGTCATAAAGCCAGATCACAGTTTCAACCGCTTCGCGCTGCGCGAAGTAGTAGCGAAACTGGTTTTGCGACCCGTCGGCTTGCTCGATCAGGTGGTCGGTTTCAAACCACCACGCGAGCAACGCGCTGGATGTGACGGATGCACCCGCATACCCGGCGGCACGCCACTCGCAAACCGCCTGCCTGATATTGGCCACCAGCGGCGGCAAAAGCTTCTCGTAAGCGGTGCTGCGCAGCTCTTCTGCAGCCGGAAACCAGCGCTGATCAGGCGGCAGCACTTCGTAGGGTGATTGGGGAAAATTGGGGTGCAGCGCCATAGGGATGATTATTGTTTCATTTCTCCTGTTCATTGCACAACTGTTGGTGCCAATTCGCCAGGCCGATCCTTGGTGGCTTTCTTCAGGCAGGCCACCTTACGCCCCAAAACTCATGGCATCGCAGACCCGTACACCAAGGCTTTCGAGCCTTTTTGCCATGCAGAGCACGGCCCGGTCTTTGCTCAGCAGCGTGGCGCGATGCGCCATGGCCAGGTCGATGAACTTCTGGTCATCAGGGTCCGCACAGGTAACGCCAGCCTTGGGCGCGGCCTGCCTGATTTGCACCAGCCGGTCGAACTGCGCCAGCACTTCCTCGGCGCTGCGTTGGTAGTAGGCCAGGCGTGGCACGATCTGGCGGTAGCCCAGCACGCGCTGCAACTCGTCGCGCATCGGAGCCGTGGCAAGCCACTGCAGGGCGCCGCTGTGCAGCACCTGCTGCAAGGGCTGGGTGGCGGGGTCCTGGAACACCAACAAATCAAGCACGATGTTGGTGTCGAGCACGATCATGGCGTGCGCGCCGAGCCCTTGACCATGTCGAAGCGGAACAGGCGGCATTCGATCGGGCCGTTCCACATCGGCACGCGGCGCGACTCTTTCAGGCGCATTTTGCTGGGCAGTTTGAGGTCGGGGGTCAGCACCCAGGCGGTCCAGCCAGCGTAGTGCTTCTTCCAGTGGGCGCTGAGCTGACTGAAAAACTCGCCGCCGCCCTCCGTCTGCGGCAACTCGCGCCCACCCGCGCGGCCGCCCGAGGCGCCGCCCGCCACGCCAGCGACCTCGATGCGTTCGCCATAGGGCGGGTTCAACAGCATCACGCCCGGCCCGTTGCAAGGGGGCAGGCGCTGCAGCGCGTCGCCGCCACGAAACTCAATCAGCCCGGCGACGCCAGCGCGCTCGGCGTTGCGCTGGGCGAAGTCGACCATGCGGTGGGCCACATCGCTGCCGTACACGATGGGACACTGCTCGGGGGTGGGGCGCACTTCGTTGGCGCGCGCCTCGGCCTGGATGGCACTCCAGACATGGGCCTGAAACGGCAGGTACTTCTCGAAAGCAAAGCGACGCTGCGAACCGGCGGCGATATTGCAAGCAATTTGCGCCGCCTCGATGGCGATGGTGCCGCTGCCGCAACAGGGGTCGTACAGGGGCAGCAAGGCCTCGTCACCGTCGGCCCAGCCGCTGGCCGCAATCATGGCGGCGGCCAGGGTTTCCTTCAGCGGCGCCTCACCCTTGTCTTCGCGCCAGCCGCGCTTGAACAGAGGCTCGCCCGAGGTGTCGATGTACAGCGAGCAACTGTCGGTGGTGAGGTGGGCGTAGATGCGCACGTCGGGCCACTGGGTGTTGACATCGGGGCGCACGCCGTGGGCTTTGTCGCGAAAGCGGTCGCACACCGCGTCCTTGATCTTGAGCGCGGCAAAGTTCAGCGAGTTGAGCGGGCTGTGCTGCGCCGTCACTTCAACCTTGATCGACTGCTTGGGCGTGAACCAAATCTCCCACGCCACCTCACTGGCGGCACGGTACAGGTCTTGCTCGCCACGGTACTCGGTATAAGACAGTTGCACCAGCACCCGTTGCGCCAGGCGGCTGTACAGATTGAGCAGCATCGCGTCACGCCAGGAAGCCTGCAGCATGACCCCGCCGCGGCGCTTGTCCACGTCTTGCGACGCGAGGCCGGTGATGCGCTGGGCCTCGGCCGCCAGATAGTCTTCGACACCGGCGGCACAGGGCAAGAAAAGTTGAAGTTGGTTCACATGGGGTTCCTGATGAGACGCATCACAACGCTCTTCTTAGCGACGCGGGCGCAATACGCAGCCCCTCGCGGTACTTGGCCACGGTGCGCCGGGCGCACTCGATGCCCTGCTCCTTGAGCATGTCGGCGATCTGGCTGTCGCTGAGCGGCTTGGCCGCGCTCTCGGCCTCGACAAACTGCTTGATCAGCACCCGCACCGCGGTGCTCGACGCATTGCCGCCCGACTCCGTGCCCAGGGCCGAACCAAAGAAGTACTTGAGCTCGAAGGTGCCGAAAGGCGTGGCCATGTATTTGGCGGTGGTCACCCGGCTGATGGTCGATTCGTGCAGGCCCAGCTCGTCGGCGATGTCGCGCAGCACCAAGGGACGCATGGCCAGCGCACCATGGGTGAAGAAGCCCTTTTGCCGCTCCACAATCGCGTTGCTGACCCGCAGGATCGTGTCGAAGCGCTGCTGGATGTTCTTGATAAACCAGCGCGCCTCCTGCAAACGCTGCTGCAAGGCGGCGTAGTTGGAGGCGTCGCGTCCACCCGACTTGTGTTGCTTGAGCGCGTTGGCGTAGATGTCGTGCACCCGCAGGCGCGGCATCACCTCCGGGTTGAGCTGGGCGCGGAACCTGGTCTGCGCGCCTTTGCCGATGCGCACCACCAACACGTCGGGCACCACGATGTTGCGCTCCACGTCCACGAAGCGCCGCCCCGGTTTGGGGTCCAGCCGGCCAATCAAGGTGATCGCCTGGCGCACGCTGGCGTCGGCGGCGCCGCACGACTGCACCAGGCGCTTGATGTCACGCCGGGCCAGCAAGTCCATAGGCTGCGCACAGATGCGCAGCGCCAGGGTAATCAGCGCGGCAGACTTCGCGTCCTTACCCGCCTGGCTGAGCTGAGCACGCAACTGCAGGCTCAGGCACTCGGCCAGATTGCGGGCCCCCACGCCAGCGGGCTCCAGGCTCTGCAACAAGCCCAGCGCCACGGTAAAGTGATGCACCAGGGCCTCAAGGTGTTCGGTGTGTTCGCCAGCCAGACCACTGGCGAGCGACTCCAGGCTGTCCTCCAGGTAGCCGTCATCGTTGAGCGATTCGATCAGGAAGCGCAGGGCCACGCGGTCTTCGTCACCCAGGCGCAGACTCAATGCCTGACGATGCAAGTGCGACTGAAGGGATTCATGGCTGCGCGCCAGCTCGGTGGCATCCACGTCCTCGTCGCCGCCGAGGTTGTTGGTGCGGGCCTTGGCGTCGGTGCCCCACTCGCTGTCATCCGGGGCCAGCTCCACGCTGCCGTCGCCATCCCAGCTCTGGCCCTCATCACCCGCCAACGGGGACGCGTCAGCGTCCACGCTGGCCGAGGTGGCCGCGCTGGCCGATTCCGGGGCATATTCCGTGGCCGTGTAGCTCGCTGCCTCGGCCTCGGCGTCGTCCTGGCGCACCGGTGTGTCGATCTGGGCCAGGCCAAACTCTTCGCGTTGGGCGTCCTCGCGCAGCAACTCCAGGAACGGGTTGTCGTCGAGCATCTGGTCGACTTCCTGGCTCAACTCCAGGGTCGACAGTTGCAGCAGGCGAATCGACTGCTGCAACTGGGGCGTCAACGCCAGATGCTGCGAGACGCGAAGTGACAACCCTTGTTTCATGGCCCCCACGCTCCGCCGCTGCGCGGGTCGCTGCCCCCCGAGGGGGCTAATTTGCCTTGGGGCGGCCCGGCGGCAAATTGCCCTTCACGCCCACGTGGCGTCGTTTGTAAGGTTCGCAGAGGCCGATTCATACCCTACATCTTGAAGTTCTCGCCGAGGTAGACACGGCGCACCTCGGCGTTGTTGACGATTTCGGCCGGTGTACCCTGCGCCAGCACCCGGCCATCACTGATGATGTAGGCGTGGTCGCAGATGCCCAAGGTTTCCCGCACGTTGTGGTCGGTGATCAGCACACCGATGCCGCGTGACTTCAGGAATTCGATGATGCGCTGGATCTCGATCACGGCGATCGGGTCGATGCCCGCAAACGGCTCATCCAGCAGGATGAATCGGGGCTGCGTCGCCAAGGCGCGTGCAATCTCCACCCGGCGACGCTCGCCGCCCGACAATGCCAGCGCTGGCGAGTCGCGCAGATGCTCGACCCTCAGGTCATGCAGCAACACACTCAGGCGCCGCTCGATCTCGGCACGCGCCAGGGCCACGCCGGTCTTGTCGCGTTGCAGTTCCAACACGGCGCGCACGTTGTCGGCGACGTTTAGCTTGCGAAAGATCGAGGCCTCCTGCGGCAGGTAGCTCAGCCCCAATCGCGCCCGCCGGTGGATCGGCAGGTGTTCGACCGACTTCCCATCAATGCGGATATCGCCAGCGGTGGCCCGCACCAGGCCGACAATCATGTAAAAGGACGTGGTCTTGCCCGCGCCATTGGGGCCGAGCAGACCGACCACCTCGCCCTTGCGCACCACCAAGGACACATCCTTGACCACCTTGCGACTACCGTAGGTCTTCTGCAGACCGCTGGCTTCCAGGCGGCTGTCGCCCTCGGCGAGCTGGCGCGCGCCACTCGGCGGCGCCGTCACTGCCGCATCGGTCACTTGGGGTCTCCACCCAGCGCAGGGGTGGACTTGAGGGTCGGCGCCGGGCCGGCGGGCGGCGATTCGTCGGTCCGCGCCTTGGGTGTCAACATGGCCCGCACGCGCCCACCCGCCGCGCCGGGACTGCCTCGGGCGGCACTGCCGTCGACGGTGAACACGTCGGTGGCGTTGTTGTAGACGATGAGCGCGCCGGTCATCTCGTCGCTCAACGTGGCACCCCGGTAACGGCGCAGTTGCGCCTGCTTGAGCAGCCGCACGGTCTCGGCCCGGCCGTCGTATTCGATAGTCTCGCCCTCGCCTTCGACGAACTCGTCAACGCCCTCGCGCTTCTGGCGAAAGAACGCCAGCTTGCCCGGCTCGGCGCTCACCACGCCATGCTGTGCGCCATCCGGATCCTGGCGCACCGTCAGCACCGCGCCACGGATCAGGATGGTGCCCTTGGTCAGCACCACGCGCCCACTGAAGACACTGACCTTCTTGGCGTCGTCATAACGCAGGGCATCGGACTCCACGTTCATGGTCTTGTCGCGGTCCGCCTTTTCGGCGTTCGCCCCAGCGCCCCAGAGCAGAAAAGGAACAATCAACAAAGGAGTAAGCCGGGGCAGTTTCATAGAGGCACGAATCTTGCGTAAATGGAGGGCGTTTTGATTGTAACGGCCCGAATACGAACTCAGGCTGCCCCCGCCACAAAAGCGTCGAACGCCGCAATGGGCATCGGCTCGCCAAACAGATAGCCCTGGTAGGTAAAGCAGCCATTGGCCGCCAGAAACGCGCGCTGCGCCTCGGTCTCGACGCCTTCGGCGACCACCGACAAGCCCAGGCTCTGGCCCAGCGCCACGATGGTCCGTGCGATCGCGGCATCGTTGGGATCAGTCAACACATCGCGCACGAAGGATCGGTCGATCTTGAGCAGATCCAGCGGCAACAGTTTCAGATAGCTCAGGGACGAATACCCGGTGCCAAAATCATCCAGCGAGAAACCGACGCCACAACGCTTGAGCTCCGTCATTTTCAGGATGATGTCCTCCACCCGATGCGCCAGCACGCTCTCGGTGAGCTCGAGTCGCAGCCGACCGGGCGGCGCCCCGGTGCGCTGCAGCACTTGCAGGGTCTGCGACACGAAATCAGGCTCGCGCAGCTCGCGCGCGCTGACGTTCACGGCCAGGGTCAAATGCGCGGTTTCGACCCGGCGCGCCCAGACCGCCAACTGCTCGCAGGCCGCCTGCATCACCCACCGCCCCAGCGGCAGGATCAAACCCGTTGACTCCGCCAGCGCAATAAAGTCGGCCGGCATCACCAGTCCGCGCTGAGGCTGCAACCAGCGCACCAGCACCTCGGCGCCGATGACCCGGCCATCGGCGCCCACCACCGGCTGAAAGCGCAAGGCCAGTTCCTCGCCGCCCTGCAGGCCGTCGCGCAGATCCGATTCGAGTGCCGCGCGTTCATCCACCTCGGACTGCATGCCGGCATCAAAGAAGCGCAGTGTGTTGCGCCCAGCCCCCTTGGCCTGGTACATCGCCAAATCAGCCTGCTTGAGCAGCTCATCGACACCGTGGTCCTGCGCCCCGAACAGGGTCACACCAATGCTCGGCGAGCTGCGATGATCGCGCCCGGCCAACTGGTACGGTGCGTTGAGCGCACTGAGTATCTTGTGACCGACGGCATCAGCCTGGGAGGCGGCATCCAGAGCGTCCTCATTGAGGTCTTCGAGCACCACCACGAATTCGTCTCCGCCCAGGCGCGCCACGGTGTCGGCCTCGCGCACGCATTCGACCAGCCGTTTGGCCACCTGCTGCAGCAGGACGTCACCCACGTCATGACCCAGGGTGTCGTTGAGGGTCTTGAAGTTGTCCAGATCGATGAACAGCAGGGCCCCACGCAAGCCATGGCGCACGTTGATCTGGACTGCCTTCTTGAGCTGCTCGATCAGCAATCGCCGATTCGGCAAGCCGGTCAAGGCGTCGTAGAAGGCCAGGCGGTGAATCTGGTCCGCCGCCTGCTTTTGTGGCGTGATGTCCCGCCCGATGCCGCGGTAGCCCCGAAACACGCCGCCGCCGTCAAACATCGGCGTGCCACTGACCGAGGCCCAGTGCATGCGAGCGCCGCCATCAGGCCTTCGGATCTCGAAATCACGAAACTCCTGGTGCGCCTGCACAACAGCGCGGTGCCGCTGCCAATCCGAATCGCTCAAATTGAGCGCCGGCAGTTCCCAGTGCGTCTTGCCGACATGCTGTTGACCGGTCAGACCGGTGCTGACCGCCACGTCGCCGCTGAGCATTACAAAGCGAAAGTGCTCGTCCTGCTCCCAATACCAGTCCGACGACAACTCGGTCAGCGCACGAAAACGCTCTTCACTTTCGCGCAAGGTGTTCTCGGTCTGCTTGCGCGCGGTGATGTCCTGAAAACTGCTCAGCACCGCCGGCTCGCCGCGATACTGAATCGGCATGCCCTGGGTCTCGACATCAATGGCCCGACCGTCGAGCCGCAGGAACTTGGACTGGCGCAAGGGCGCGTGCACACCACGTTCGACGATGCCTTTCATGCGCGCCATCGTCGAAGCCATGAACTGGGGATGAACGCGCGCCTCAATGGGCGTGCCCACCAGTTCATCGGCCGTCGCCGCCGCCCACAGGCGCACCGCCGCCGGGTTGACGTACACGATCTTCCCGTCCTGATGCACCGACATGCCCAGCGGCGACCACTCCACCAGCGCCTGGTACTGGTTCTGGCTGTCGCGCAGCAGTTGCTCGGCCTGCTTGCGCTCGGTGATGTCGCGCCCAACACCCCAGTAGCCAGTGAACAGGCCCTGTTCATCGACGATCGGAGCACCACTGACAGATACCCAGACCCAGCCACCACCGCGCCCAGGGCGCTGCATCTCAAAATCGTAGAAGGCCTCTCGCCGCCGCAACGCCGTCCGATGCGCCGCCCACTGCGCATCGCTGACGCCCCGGTGCGCCGTCTCCCAGCACGTCAAGCCGAGGTAGTTGGCCGGCGTCAAGCCACTGATGTCCTGCAACTGGGCGCTGATGTGCACATAGCGCAGTTGCGCATCTTGCTCCCAGAACCAGTCAGACGACAACTCGGTCAAGGCACGAAAACGCGCTTCGCTCTGACGCAGTATCGACTGCGCCTTCTTGCGCTCGGTGATGTCAACCATGCTCACCTGAATGGCGGGCTCGCCCAAATGCGCGATCCGCGTGCCCTGAATCTCCACATCAATCGCCACACCATCCATACGCAACAGCTTTTCTTCCCGCCAAGGCATCGGATCGTGCGTCGCCGGCGTGTGCGCAGCACGCTCCAGCACCGGCTTGCGATAGTCCGGGTGCACCCGGTCCACCATCGGCGTGCCAATCAACTGCTGCAGTGAATCAGCCCCCAGCATGCGCAACGCGGCCGGATTGGCGTAGACAACCCTCCCGTTCTGATGCACGCCGATACCAATCGGCGACCACTCCACCAGGGCCTGGTAGCGGCCTTCGCTTTCCCGCAGTTGCGCCTGCGTGCGCGTGGGCTCGGTCAAGTCGGCATTGACGCCCGACAGGCGCACCGCCTTGCCCTGGGCGTCGCGCCGAATGTGGGCGCGCGTCAACACTGGCACGTCATGCCCGCCTTTGTGCCGCAAGCGGTATTGCAGTTGACAGGATGCGGCGTTGCCACTCAGCGCGGCGCTAAGCGTGGCATCAAAGTACGCCGCATCGTCGGGGTGGCACAGGCTGGCCCACAGGGTGGCTTGGCCAGGCAGTTCGTCGACTTCGTAACCCAGCATGTGCCACCAACGGGGCGCGAAGTAGACCTCGCCAGAGCGCAGATCCCAATCCCAGGGCGCCGCGTCGATGCCGCGCAAGATCAGTTCCAGACGCTCGTGCGCGCATTGTTGCGCGTCCTGCGCCCGGTGCCGCTCCGTCACGTCCACCAGCACCATCACCACCTGCGTGATCCGGCCCGTTTCATCATGAACCGGCCGAGCGCTGCACAGCCTCCAGACCGGCTGTTCGCCGTCGCCGCGGTGTTGACCGATTTCCAGATCGCCAACCGCCTGCCCATCGGCCAGCACACGATGGACGGGATGCTCGTCGATTGGCAGCGGGGAGCCGTCGCTTCGGCAGAACCGCCAGCAGGGGTCGGTCGGCAGCTTGCCGAGGAACTGGTCGGCGTTGGGCCCGAGCAAGGCACGCGCCACCGGATTGCAACGCAGGATCGCGCCATCCGCACTGCACACCACGATGCCAGCCGGTGAGTGTTCAAACAGATCCAGCGCCTGCGCCTGGCCGAGTCGAAGCTGGCGCTCGGACTCATCGCGCGCGTCGAGCATGCGGTTGAGCTGTCGCAACACAATCACCAATTCGGCGGGGCCATTGGTATCCGACACCCGCGCCGACGTATCACCTTGCGCGACCCGGGTGACCACATTGGTCAAGCATTGCGTTGAACGGTGGATGCCTGCGCCGACGCGCCACGCCATTGCAATGGCCAGCAGCGGCATCACCGCGCTGACCAGCAGACTTGCCTGCATCAAGCGATGGGAGCCGCTCAGGTAGCTCGCCAGCACCAACAAGGCGGGCAACAGCGCCGCCAGCAGCACCAGCATCGCCAGTTGGGCGCGCACCGACAGGCCAGCACGGGGCACTGGGCTGGACACTTCATTCACGGGTGGCATGGGCGCAGACAGGATGACCAGAAAGTCGGGGTGCGGTGATTATGCCCAGCGCCGCCGCGCACCTTTGCGCCTGATCAGTTGACGCAATCCCTGATTGACCGGCCCCTGGTCTTGATCAGTTGGGGTCAGAGCACATCGCTGCGCGAGTGGTCTGACCCACAAGGCCTCACATTTCGATCAGCGCCCGCTGCGCACGCCCGCGATCAGGAACTCCACCACCATCAAGGCCCGATCCATGTTCTTGGCCAGGGCGCCATCAGTGTAGAAACGCCCCGCCACGCCCAGTGCCGGAACACCCTCGACCCGGTAGGCATTCTGCAACTCCGTGGCCTTGCGCACCTTGGTGGCGACCGAGAAGGAGTTGTAGTGCTCCATGAACTTGGTTTTGTCGACGCCTTGTTTGGCCACCCATTCGGAGATCAGCTCGGGCCGGTCGAGCTTGAGCTTGTCGACGTGAATCGCGGCAAAGACCTTGCCATGCAGCTTGTCCACCAGCCCCATCGCTTCGAGCACATAGTACAGGCGCTGCTGCGGCGCAAAACTATCCTGGAAGGCGACCGGCACGCGCCGGACCACCACGTCCTTGGGCACACGCTTGATCCAGGCCTCCAGGGTTGGCTCAAAGGCATTGCAGTGGCCGCAGCTATACCAGAAGAACTCCACCACCTCGATCTTGCCCGCTGGCGCGTCCACTGCGGCGCGCTGTTCAACCAGATGGTAGTCAGTGCCAGCCTTGGGTTGATCCCCCTGAGCGAGCGCTGGCGCGCAAACCACGGAACCCGCCACCATGGCGGTGCCGCAAGCCAAAGAAAATTGACGTCGTTTCATTGATAAACACTCCATTCAAGATAAATCGGACCGAGGTCAGCCCAAAAGGTTCACTCTTTTCGTCCGCCGCGGATCAGCGCTGCACCCGAACCAGGGCGGTCTCCAATCCGGCCGCATCGAGCTTGTCTTTGGCCTTCTCGGCGTCGTCCTTCTTGTCAAAGGGTCCAACCCGCACGCGAAACACGGTGCGTCCGGACTGCTCTCGCTCGGTCACCTTGGCTTCAACGCCACCCAACAAGAGCTTGGCACGCTGCGCTTCGGCGTCTTCGGCCGTGCGAAAGGCGCCCACCTGGACGAAGAAGGTAAACGGCTCGCTGGGTGTGCCCGAGGTCTTGGCCCGGGCCAGGTCCCCCAGTGGATCAGCGCCGGCAAGCGGCTTGGAGTCAGCTTTGGTTGACACTACCGGACCAGGCCCGCTGACAGGTTTGCTGGCCATCGGTGTCGTGGCCCCGGGCTGCGGCGTTGCCGGCTCGGTCGCCGGAGCAAGCGGCACGGACGCAGGTGGGGCAGACCTGGCCGGATGCTTTCCATATAGTGGGGCGTTGGGGTTCCAGTCCTTGTTCTTTTTGGTCTCGGCCGCCTCCTGCTCGGCGGAATGGCCTTGGCCCTTGCTGACAAAGGGCACCGGCACCTTGGTGACGTACACCGCCACCGCCAGGGCAGCCCCCATGCCAACCACCACGCCAATGATGAACCCCAGCAGGGTTCCGCCGCGTTGCTGCTTCATGCAAATCCTTCGTTCACCTAATCAGTTGGGGTCAGAGCACGTCGCTGCGCGAGTGGTCTGACCCGCAAAGTCTCACATTTAGTTGGGGTCAGAGCACGTCGCTGCGCGAGTGGTCTGACCCACAAAGTCTCACATTTTGCTGGGCGCATCGACACCCAACACCGCCAGGCCATTGTGCAACACCTGCGCGGTGGCGCAGACCAAGGCCAGCCGGGCCAGTTTGACCGGCTCGTCGTCCACCAAGATGCGCTCGGCATCGTAGTAACTGTGGTAGCAAGCGGCCAGCTCGCGCAGGTAGAAGGTCACGTCGTGCGGCGCAAAGTCGGTCGCGGCAGCGCTCAGCATCTCGGGGTATTTGGCCAACAAGAGCATCAGAGCCAGCGCCTGCGGACTTTGCAACGGCGACAGATCGACCTCGCTCAGTGTTGCCCGCTCACCGCCCCAGCTTGAGAGCACCGAGCAAATGCGCGCATGGGCATACTGCACGTAATAAACCGGGTTGTCGTTGTTCTTGGTCACCGCCAGGTCCACATCGAAGGTGTATTCGGTATCGGGCTTGCGGCTGAGCAGGAAGAAACGCACGGCGTCCTTGCTGGTCCACTCGATCAGGTCGCGCAGGGTCACATAGCTGCCCGCGCGTTTGGAGATCTTGACCTCTTCGCCACCCTTGACCACGCGCACCATGGTGTGCAGCACGTAGTCCGGGTAGCCCAGGGGAATGCCCACATCGGCCGCCTGCAGCCCGGCGCGCACGCGGGCGATGGTGCCATGGTGGTCGGTGCCCTGAATGTTGACCACCTTCTCGAAACCGCGCTCCCACTTGGTGATGTGGTAGGCCACGTCCGGCACGAAATAGGTGTAGCTGCCGTCACCCTTGCGCATGACGCGGTCCTTGTCGTCGCCATATTCGGTGGACTTGAGCCACAGCGCGCCGTCGTGCTCATAGGTCTTGCCGGCGTCATGCAAGCGCTTCACGGTGTCATCGACCTTGCCGCTCAGGTAGAGGCTGGATTCAAGGTAGTAGTTGTCGAACTTGACGGCGAAGGCCTTCAGGTCCAGATCCTGCTCATGGCGCAAATAGGCCACCGCGAACAGGCGAATGTCGTCCAGCGCCTCCACGTCGCCCGAGGCAGTGAAGCTGCGGTCATCGGAGTGGACAGTCTTTTTGGCCAGGAAATCGGCCGCGATGTCGGCGATGTAGTCCCCGTTGTAGGCGGCAGCGTTCTCGCCACTCGGCCACTCGGGGTCGCCCGGTTTGAAGCCTTTGGCGCGCAACTGGGTGCTGCTGGCCAGGGTGGCAATCTGCACGCCAGCGTCGTTGTAATAGAACTCGCGGTACACGTCCCAACCTTGGGTTGCGTACAAGGCACTGATGGCGTCCCCCAGCGCGGCCTGGCGGCCATGGCCCACGTGCAGCGGCCCGGTCGGGTTGGCCGAGACAAACTCCACCATCATGCGGTGCCCATTGGGCGCCTGACAGCCATAACGTTCGCCCTGCGCCAACACCTCGTGCAAGACCTGCTGTTTGGCCTGCGCAGTGAGCTTGATGTTGATGAAGCCCGGCCCGGCAATATCGACCGCCTCGACCCACTGGACAAAGGCCGCGCTGGCCAGCAGCGCCTCGCGCAGCCGGTCGGCCAGTTGACGTGGATTGAGCTTGAGCGGTTTGGCCAGTTGCATGGCGGCTGTGGTGGCCAGATCACCATGCGCGGCCACCTTGGGCGATTCAAACGCCGCTTTGGCGCCGCGCCCGGGGGCGAGTTGCTCCAGCGCGCCGGCCAGAGCTTTGAGCAGTTCAGTTTTGACAGTCAGCATGCGGGGATTTTACGGGTCAAGTCCCATGGCACCGACTCAGCGCTGCGGGCCTTGTCATCGCGATTGTCACAGCGGGCGTTATGTGTTGGAATTCCGCTCGGGATTCCCTCTGTAAACGCCTCTCAACCTGAAAGACTCACCATGAAGAAACTCCTGACTCTGCTGGCCATGGGCCTGACATTTGGCCTGGGACAAGCGTACGCCGCCGACGCCGCTGCCCCGACCGCGCAACAGACCAAGATGGGCGCCTGCAACAAGGACGCCGAAGGCAAGAAGGGCGACGAACGCAAGGCTTTCATGAAGGAATGCCTGAGCAAATAGCCGATTGACGCGCCATGAGCGCGTGTCTCCCCAAAAAAATCCCGTCGGCACACAGCGGCGGGGTTTTCTTTTTGGCATGATGCGGGCCATGACCCCGCGACCTTCCTCCAACCCCGCCATTTCCTGCGTGATGCCCGCCTTCAATGAGGCGCGCAACTTGGGCGTGGTGGTACCTGAGGTCTTGGCGGCCTTGGCCGCCTTGTCGCAAACCGTCGAATTGATCGTGGTGGACGACGGCAGCAGCGACAACACGCGGGAGGTGGCGCGGCAATTGGCCAGCCAGCATCCAGAACTGGTCTATGTACGGCTGTCACGCAATTTCGGAAAAGAGCACGCCCTCACAGCGGGAATCGACGCCGCTCGGGGGGACATCGTGATTCTGATGGACGCCGATGGCCAGCATCCGACGGCGCTGCTCGCCGATATGCTGGATAAGTGGCGCGATGGCGCCGACGTGGTCTACGCGGTACGCCAATCCCGCGCCGATCAGAGCAATCTGCAAATCCGGCTGACTGCTTGGTTCTACAAACTGGTGAATTGGGGCAACCGGGTCAAGATTCCACCTGACGCGGGTGACTTCCGGCTGATGGACCGCAAGGTGGTGCAGGCCCTCAAGAGCCTGCCCGAGCGCAACCGCTTCATGAAGGGCCTGTACGCCTGGGTTGGCTTCAACAGCACCGCCATCAACTACCAGCCGCTGCCCCGCGCCGACGGCGCGACCCATTTCGGACTGCGCGGCTCGATGTCCTTGGCGCTGACCGGCATGGTCGCGTTCTCCACCGCGCCCTTGCGCATGTTGACCGTGCTGGGGTTGGTGCTGGCGTCGGCGGCGCTGGCCTATGGCGCCTGGGAGGTGCTTGATTACCTGGTCTGGGGCGTCGAGGTGCCGGGTTACGCCACGCTGGTGACCAGCATCATGTTCTTCAGTGGCGTGCAGTTGCTATCGATTGGCATCCTGGCCGAATACGTGGGCCGCATCTATGACGAGGTCAAGCAGCGCCCTGCCTACCTGATCATGGAGCATGTGGGCAAGGGCTTGGCCGGCCCGGCGCCCAACCCGAACGCGCTGGAGCCGTCGCCGATTCACCAAGAGGCCTCCTTGCTTTGAAAAAATCCGCGTTGTGGTTTGTTATCGTCGGCACGCTCGCGGCGCTGACCCACATGGCGGTGTTTTTCCTTGCGCAATCCCGCATGTGGCCGGAGTTGGCCAACGCCCTGGGGTTTGCAGTGGCGTTTGTCGTGAGTTTTGCCGGCCACCGTCGGCTGAGCTTTGCCGATACCAGCACCAGCATGGGTCACAGCCTGCCGCGCTTTGCCGTCACGGCACTGGCCGGGTTTGCCAGCAACGAAGCGGTGTTTGTGGCCTTGTTGCGTGGTCTGGCGCTGCCCTCCATGCTGGCCCTGATTGCCGCGATGTTATTTGCAGCCGGGCAGACCTTTGTGCTGGGCCGCTTCTGGGCCTTTCGGCGCTGACCCCGGTCCCCCCGCCGAGCGCAAGAGGCGCCAACCGACGCCCTCGTGGTGCAGCCGCCATGGTCCTTGCAATGCCGCATTGAGCTCGCCGTCCCTAGGCATCACCAGCCAGTTGCCCGGTGTACGGGCGGCGCTGGGCAACACATCGGGCGTTTGCAACACCGCACCGGCGAGCCGGTCAAACTCGGCACCTTCAAACAATTCACGCTGCCAGCCATCTCCGGCCGAACGACGCAAAGTGGGCCAGTCCTGCACCGCAATCATGGGCTGGCGGGCCTGCCGCAAGAATGGCAGGTCATAGGGGTACCGATCCAGGATGTAGATGCGGTCTTCGGCGCCAGCCTCGCAGGCCAGCACCCGCGCGATGTCCGCCGTGCCGCTTATGGCGGTAAAACGGCCAGCTGCCACGTTGGCGACCACGGCCAGCACCAGCGCCAACCCCAGCAAACCACGCCACACCCTGGGGGCAAAGGCTTTGTCGCCCGGCCAACGCTCAAAGCCCAGTGCGGCCAGCAGGGCCAGGGCCGGCATCACCGGCAACACATAACCCATCAATTTGGAGTTCGGGACCGAGAAGAAGACCAAAATCGCCAGCAACCAGATCCAGCACAGCAGCACGAGCGACTTTGCTACGGAGTTGGTAGCACTATAGGTCCGTTGCACTTGGCCTGCAGCCTGAACAAGCGCAAAAAATACCCACGGAAACAACAACACCAGCAGCACCGGCAGGTAGAACCACCAAGCGCGGGCATTATTAAAAGTGGTGGCGGTGTAGCGCCCCACCTGATGCTTGCCAAACATATACGACAACATGTCTGGAAACTGCTGGTGCGCCAACACCAGCCATGGCAGGCTGACCACGGCAAGCAGCGTCAGCCCAGTCAGCCACGGCAACTGCACTATCTTGCGGACTTGGCCGGTCCACAGCAACCAGATCAAGAGCACCAGCCCCGGCAAAGCGATGCCGATCAAACCTTTGCTCAGGAAACCCAGGCCACAGGCGACAAAACCCAGTCGCGCCAACCACAGCACGGCAGGGCCCGGCCCGGCACTGGATGAACGCTGGGCGGGCAGCCGTACAAAAGCCAGGGCAAAGCACCAGATCGCCACACCGATCCAGGCCGCCACCGCCATGTCGTGGTTCACGTACTGCCCGCCCAGCAGAAAGGACAAGCTGGATCCCAGCATGATGGCGGCACGCCGTGCGGTGGTCTCCCCGACGCTGCCGCGCGCCGCCAGGTACAGCGCCACCAGCATCAGGCCGGCGTGCAGCGCCGGCACCCAACGCAGCGCCCAGGCGTTGACGCCCCAGGTTGCGAGTGCCATCGCCTCCAGCCAATAGATATAGGGTGGCTTGTGAAAGAACGGTATGCCGTTGACGCGTGGCGTCAGCCAATCGCCACTTTGCAGCATCCAGCGACCGATTTCGCCATAGCGCCCTTCATCGGGAACGGCCAGCGGACGCAGCGCGGCCAGCCCCAACAACAATGCCCACAGCAGGGCCAGCGCGAGCCACGATTTGCGACGTTCGGTCAAAGCCAGGAATCCATTCATGAATTGAGGGCAACGCTGGCCCCGCCAGGTCTCAGGTTCGACTGCCAGTGTAAAGCGCCCCGCCGCGGACCAGTTCAATCTGGTGCGCGGAAAGTTGCTGGGCGAATGCGTCGCTGCGCAGGTGCGCATACTCCCGCGCGCGCGCCGTGCCAATGACATCGCCTGATGCGGCTGCATCCGCTGGATGACACATGATCAAAGTTCCACTGGGCGCCTGGGCCAGCCAGCGGTCCATCCGCGAGGGGTAGTCGGCATCAAAGTCGTACACACCACCCAGGTGCGGGGCGCAGCCGATATGCGCCTGCCTGGCCCGGCTTTGCAGTGCCTGCGCACCCATGGCGGAGATGACACGGCTCTTCAGGTCGGCCTGCCCCGGCACCGGCCGTGACACGCGCAAGTAAGGTGCGCGCGCACCGTAGCGCTGACAGACGGCGGCGACCAGCGCATCGCGAATGCCCGCAAACTGCTGCACATGCTGGTGACCGTCCACATGGTCCGGCGGGAAGCCCCACTGCGCCTCGAATGCGTCCAATTGCCGATCGACTACGGTGCGCGCGGCACCCCGATCAAAGCCACCGAGGCTGGCGCGCAGCATGGCTGCACCCACGCTCATGCCGTGCCCGGCGCGCCGGGCGAATTCACTGGTCCAGTCGAGATGCAGGCCAACGTCGATGCGTCCGCGCAGGGGCCGCAGCAAGGCGGCGTCCCGCGGCCAGCGCTCCGAGAGCACCATCACGCTGGTGGCACTGAGGCGACCCTGGCGCGCCAAGTCGGCAATGCCGCGCGAGGCTGCCTCGTGGACCGCAAAATCATCGGCGCACAACACCAACTGCCTCATCAACAAGCCGCCGTCATTGCGCACGCCAAAAGCCAGGCTGGGCGTAGTGGTGTTTAAGGAAATCAATCCACAATCGCAGCCGCAAGGGCAGGTGTTTGCGTTGCGGAAACACCGCGTAGATGCCATTGGGCGGTGCGGCAAAGTCCTCCAGCACCGCCACCAATCGACCCGCTGCAACCTCGGCCTCGACTTCCCAGGTGCTGCGCCAGGCAATGCCATAGCCCGCCAAGCACCAGTCGTGCAATACCTGACCATCCGAGCAGTCCAGCGGACCACCGGGTTTCAAGTGCCACACTTCGGTGGTGCCATTCTTGGGCACCCGAAACGCCCAGCCCCGCGTCTGCGAGGCTTCACTGGACAGCGTCAGGCAATCAAACCTGGACAAGTCACTGGGGTGCAGTGGCGTGCCGTGTTGGCGCAAGTATTTTGGTGACGCGACGCACAGGCGCCGGTTGTCGGCCAGCCGCACGCTGACCAGCGAGGAGTCGGGCATGTCGCCCACTCGCACCGCGCAGTCCTGGCCCTCGCCGGCCAAGTCCACGACCCGGTCGCTCAGGTTCAAGGAGATCGTGACCTCGCCATGCAATTCCCGAAAGCGCGGCACCAAGGGCGCCACGTGACGCCGACCGAAACCGGCTGGCGCCGTGATACGCAGGTGCCCGCTGGCCTTGACGCCCCCGGCCGACACACTGGCCTCGGCATTGGCAAAGTCGGCCAACAGGCGCTGGCAGTCCTCCAGAAAGGCGCTGCCCTCATGGGTGAGCGAGATGCGCCGCGTGGTGCGCACCAGCAACTTGACGCCCAGGCGTGCCTCCAGACCGTCGAGCCGGCGCCCCATGATGGCCGGCGCCACGCCCTCGGCCTGGGCGGCGGCAGTCAGACTGCCGCGAAGCGCCACCGAGACGAAGGATTCCATTTGTTTGAGCTTGTCCATCGACTGACGATTACACACCAAAAAAGCGGCAAGAGAGTCCCATCGCGACCCAATTACCCACTGCGCACAGAGCAATGAATCCGGCACGCCCGACTTAAAATTGTGTTCATGCCACGTGGTCCCTCCATCAGTCTGCTCTTCGCTGCTCTTTTGATAGCATTTGACGCCAATGCATCCAAGGTGTGCAAGCACTACGCCGAGCGCTTGCCGAGCCTGCCACAAACCCAGTGTGAATCCGCGAGTTTGCAGGACGCGTCGGCTCGCTCGGTCAAGGGCCGAACCATCTGGACCAGTGACATCCAGCCGCTCGACGCCGACCGGCGCGTACTGGTCATCGGCGGCATGCACGGTGACGAACTGTCGTCGGCGGCGATGGCGTTCCATTGGATACGCCTGGCGCAAGGCCCCACAGCGGGCTCACCGCAAGCGGTGCACTGGCGCTTTATCCCGGCGCTCAATCCAGATGGCCTGTTTGCCAAACCGGCGAAACGTGTCAACGCCCGTGGGGTCGATCTGAACCGCAATTTTCCGACCCCGAACTGGGCGCGCGACTCGCGCATTTATTGGGAAAAACGCACTGGCAAAGACCCGCGCCGCTGGCCCGGGCACCAGCCCTTGTCCGAACCGGAAGCCCGTTTCCTGTTCGAACAAATGGGCAGCTTCAAACCCAACCTGATCGTCAGCATTCACGCGCCCTACGGCGTGCTGGACTTTGACGGCCCGAGCGTCCCCCCCAGCAAGCTGGGGCGCCTGTACCTTGATCAGGTTGGCATCTTTCCGGGCTCCTTGGGCAACTACGGCGGGGTGCACAAGGGCATCCCGGTGGTCACCATCGAATTGCCCAATGCCGCGCGCACGCCCTCTGAAGTGGAAATGCGGCAGATGTGGATGGACCTGCAACGCTGGATGAGCGAACGGCTGGGGCCGCCGCAAGCGACGGGCAAAAAGCTGGCGGCCGCGCCTGCCGCCAACCAGCCAGGCCCCTGAGGCCCGCGCCACCGCGCCGCTTGCTGGTGTGAATAAGCCGCCGTCGATCCGACCTCCCGTTTCGCTGTACTTGGAAGGCCGTTGCTGTCAAGCGTGAAGTTGTTGCGGTGCAACATTGCCGGGTTTGGCGACGCAATAGAGTCTAGGCCTACAGGCAAGGCGTCACCAAAAGCGCAAAATGGCGATCCCAAATCGGAACGGAACCCGCCCAGCCCAGGGCTGGGTTAACTTGTGTCAGCATCCAAATCGTCTCTCCCGGCGCTCACCCTGGGCGCCATCGGTGTTGTTTACGGCGACATCGGAACCAGTGTTCTGTATGCCGTCAAAGAGGTATTTGGCTCCGGCCACGTGCCCTTCACCACCGACAACATCTACGGCATCCTGTCGATCTTCTTCTGGACCATGACCGTCATCGTGTCGATCAAGTACGTGGCACTGGTGCTGCGGGCCGACAACAACGGGGAGGGTGGGCTGGTGGCGATGCTGGCACTGGCCTCGCAAGCGGTCAAGGACAAACCCGCGTTGCGACGGCTACTGCTGATTGCCGGCATATTCGGAACCTGTTTATTCTATGGCGATGGGGTCATCACGCCGGCAATCTCGGTATTGGGCGCGATGGAGGGCCTGGAGGTGGTGTCGCCGGCCTTCAAGAAATACGTGATTCCCTTGACCCTTGCGGTGCTGTTGTGCCTGTTCATGGTGCAAAAACACGGCACCGCAGGCATTGGCAAGTTCTTCGGGCCAATTACCCTGGTCTGGTTCGCCACGATTTCGGTGCTGGGCATCGCGCAGATCGCCGACCACCCCGAAATCCTGAAAGCCATCAGTCCGCACTACGCCTTGGGGTTCATTTGGCACAACCCTGGTGTCGCCTTCGTTCTGCTGGGCGCCGTGGTGCTGTGTGTCACCGGTGCCGAGGCCTTGTATGCCGATCTAGGCCACTTTGGCAAGAAGCCGATCCGACTGGCCTGGTTCGGCGTGGTGATGCCCGCGCTGACCCTGAACTACTTTGGCCAGGGCGCCCTGCTGCTAAAGAACCCCGCCGCCGTCAAGAATCCGTTCTACATGATGGCACCGGACTGGGCGCTGATCCCCCTGGTGGTGCTGGCCACCATGGCTGCGGTGATTGCGTCGCAGGCGCTGATCACCGGCGCCTTCAGCGTCACCAAGCAAGTGATTCAACTGGGCTACCTGCCACGCCTCAATGTGGAACACACCAGCGTCAAGGACACCGGGCAAATCTACATTGCCTTTGTCAACTGGGGGCTGTTCGTGGCCATCGTGCTGGCGGTGGTGATGTTCAGGTCGTCGAGCAATCTGGCCGCCGCCTACGGCATCGCGGTGACCTTGGACATGCTCATCACCACCATCCTGACCTTCTTCGTGATCCGCTACGCCTGGAAGTACCCGCTGTGGTTGTGCATCGGGGCGACCGGCTTCTTCTTCGCGATCGACCTCGCGTTCTTCAGCTCCAACATGCTCAAGTTGCTGGACGGCGGCTGGTTCCCCTTGCTGATTGGTGGCGCCATCTTCACCTTGATGATGACCTGGAAGGACGGCCGGCGCCTGCTCAACGAAAAGCTCAAGGCCGATGCCATTGATCTGAGCAGCTTCCTGGAGGCGGTGTTCGTCAGCCCCCCGGTGCGCGTGGAAGGCACCGCCGTATTCCTGACGGCCGAAATCGGCACCGTGCCCAACGCCATGCTGCACAACCTGAAGCACAACAAGGTGCTGCACGAGAACAACCTGTTCGTCACCGTGCGCAACCACGAGGTGCCATGGATCGGCATGGACAAACGCCTGTCGATCGAGTCGCTCGGGCATGATTGCTGGCAGGTCATCATCAACTACGGCTTCAAGAACGACCCCGACGTGCCCAAGGCCTTGCAGCAGATCAAGGGGCGCGGCTGCGAACTGGAGCCCATGACCACCAGCTATTTTCTTTCGCGCGACACCGTGGTGCCCACCCTCGGAACGGGCATGGCGCGCTGGCGCGAAAAACTGTTTGCCCAGATGCACCATAACGCCAGCGGCGCGGCCGATTTCCTGAACCTGCCCAACAACTCGGTGGTGGAGCTGGGCTCGAAGATCGAAATCTGACGACGCATCAAGTGGACTGCGCAATTGATCGGGGGCCATCATGAATATTCTCGCCATGACCAACGCGTTGGCAGCGCGTCAACTGAGCACCGCGTTCGCCCTGGCTTGCTTGCTGAGCGCCTGCGGCGGTGGCAGCGATGCGGGGGCCGCGCCGGTCACTCCCGCGCCAGTGCCGACACCGACGCCACCACCGTCACCCGGCGCCGCACCCAGAATCGCCCTGTTGACCAGCAGTCTGAGCAGCCCCTGGGGCCTGGCTTTTCTGCCCGATGGGCGCATGCTGATTACCCAGAAGGGCGGCACGATGGTGCTTGTCAGTGCCGACGGGCGCACGGTCTCCGCGCCCTTCAGTGCCAGCTTGCCCAATCTGGTGGCATCCGGCCAGGGCGGTTTGCTCGACGTGGCGCTGGACCCCGACTTTGATTCGAGCAGCAACCCGCGCATCTACTGGACCTTTTCTGAGTCCGGCAGCGGTGGCTCCGGCACTGCCGTGGCGCGCGGCAACCTGGTCGGCCAGTCCATCGTCGGCGCGGAGGTGATCTACCGGCAGGTTCCCAAGGTCGGCGGCGACGGTCACTTCGGCTCGCGCCTGGTTTTTCGCAGCGACAAGACCCTGTTCGTCACACTGGGTGACCGCCAGCGCGACGACCCCGCCAACCCCGGCACCGGCAATGCGCAAAACCTGGCCACCACCCTGGGCAAGGTGATCCGTATCAACCGCGACGGCAGCATTCCGGCCGGCAACCCCAGCTTTGGCGTGGCCGGTGCGCGTCCGGAAATCTGGTCCTACGGGCACCGTAACGCTCAAGGGGCGGCGCTGCTGCCCGGCACGGATGAGCTGTGGATCAGCGAACACGGCCCGCTGGGCGGCGACGAACTCAACCAGGTGCTGCCGGGGCGCAACTACGGTTGGCCGCTGCGCAGCTACGGCTGCCCCTACAGTGCCGGCACCAACACCCTGGCCTGCCGGCCCGGCGGCGGCACCCACGCCCCCGACTTTGAAGAACCCAAAACCACCTGGATGCCGGTGTCGACCGCGCCGTCTGGCCTGGTGTTCTACACCGGCACACGCTTTGACGACCTGGGCTGGCGCGGCAACGCCTTTTCTGGCGCGCTGGCTGGCAGCACCTTGTGGCGCATCACCCTGGACGGCGACCGGGTGGTGGCCAAGGAAGAGGTCAGCGCAGTCAAGGCGCTGGGCCAACGCATCCGCGTCGTCAAGCAAGGCCGTGCCGACGGCTGGCTCTACCTACTCACCGACGCCGGCCAGTTGCTGCGCCTGGAACGCTAGACCCGTACCACTTCACCCTTCATCGACCACAGGACGGCCAGCACCTCATTGCGAACCGGCACCTCCGCCCGGCGGGGCGGGAGAGGGGCCGGGGGAGTGAGTGGGGAAAACAAACCTCGCTCGGCATAGTGCAAACCGGCTAACAACCGCTACCACCGCCGCGCACTCAGTTTGAATCGCAACCCTCCAAGATAGGTCCATCAGCAAGTCGCCGCCAGGTCCATCACAATCGGGCTTCGCTTTTTTTTTGGAGCCCCTGGTGAAGCGTCTACCCCTTTCAACGGCCCTGCTGCTTGCGGCTGTGTCACCGTTTGGCTACTTGCCAAGCGCAACCGCCCAAGACATGCCCGTTGGCGTCGGGGACCCGACCCGTTCGCAGCCGGGCGGTCGTCTGGACCGGGTAGAGGTGATTTCGCGCCAGCAAAGCGACACCGATCTGCGCCGCCGCTCGCAAGTCGCCAAACAAATCTATGGCCGCGAAGAGCTGGACAAGTACGGCGACGGCAACGTGGCCGACGTGCTCAAGCGCCTGCCCGGCGTCTCGGTGCAGGGTGGCGCGCCCCGCATGCGTGGCCTGGGTGCCGGCTACACCCTGATCCTGATCAATGGCGACCCGGCCCCACCGGGCTTTGCGCTCGACCAACTCAGCCCCTCGCAGGTCGAGCGGATAGAAGTGACCAAGGGTCCGACTGCCGACCAGAGCGCGCAGGCGGTGGCCGGCGCCATCAACATCATCTTGAAAGAGGCGCCACGGGTCTCGCAGCGCGACCTTCGGATCAGCGTCGGTTACAACACCGAACGACCCACTCCCTCGGGGACTTTCACGTTTGGTGAAAAGATCGGCGCACTGTCGCTGTCGCTACCCGTTTCGCTGTTCGAGTGGCGCGGCCTGAACGCATTTGTCAATACCCGCGACATGCCGGGAACCGATTCACTGCCATCGCAGGCGATCCAGCGCGGCGACCAACTCTTTTGGGGCCATGGGTTCAATGCCGGCCCGCGCCTGAACTGGAGGCTGAGCGACGACGAGACGCTGTCGCTGCAATCGTTCCTGCAGAAGGGCTACTGGAACAACCGTGTGCAGTACCGCAATGAAGTACTCACAGGGCAGCCGAGCCTGGACGACGATGCCGAAACACACGGCATCTGGCAGAACGTGCGCGGCAATCTGCAGTGGGTGAACCACTTCAGCAGCTCACAACGGATGGAGCTCAAGGGCGGCGCCCAGGCGTCGAAGGGCACTTTCACCAGCCAGACCTACCGCCTTGGGGCAGCGCAGCGCCATGTGGCCGGTGACACGCAAGACAAGAGCCTGACCCAGGCTGGCAAATACACCCAGCTTCTGAACGACCAGCACAGCCTGACGGTGGGCTGGGACCTGGAGTGGCGACGGCGCGATGAACGGCGCGAGGTCACCGAGAACGGCCTGCCGCAGTTGCCCGAGTTCGAGGGCCAACCGTTTTCGGCACGCATCGAGCGCCAAGCCTGGTTTGCGCAAGATGAGTGGGAGATCTCCAAACAGTGGTCCGGTAACTTTGGCTTGCGCGCGGAACGCATTGCTTCGCACAGCCGCGGCGCGGCGGTGCCGATTGACAACACCAGCCGCGTCGTCACCCCCCTGATGCACCTCACCTACAAGCTCGATCCGCAGAGCCGCGACCTGATCCGCGCCAGCCTGACCCGCAGCTACAAGGCGCCGGAACTCAATGCGCTGATGGCCCGCCCCGCGCTCAATGGTTTGTTTGCGGACCCTGGCAAGCCCAACACCGAGCTCTCGCCCGACCGCGAAGGCAACCCTGCGTTGAAGCCCGAACTGGCAACCGGCCTGGACGTCTCGTTCGAGAAGTACCTGGCCGGAGGTGGCCTGATCAGCGTTGGCATGTTCCACCGCAATGTGAACAACCTGATCCGCAATGTCAGCACCCTGGAGACCGTGCCCTGGGCCGGCGTGCCGCGCTGGGTATCGCGCCCAAGCAACTTCTCCAAGGCGCAGACCAGCGGACTGGAACTTGAGGTCAAGGGGCGCGCCGGTGAGTTGATCCCCGCGCTGTTCGACCCCAAGCTGGCGCTCAATCTGCGCGGTGCCCTGAGTTTTTACCGCTCCAAGGTCGAGGCCTTGCCAGGGCCGGACAACCGACTGGACGGACAGCAACCGTGGTCCGGCAACTTTGGTTTTGACCACCGCTTTGCCGACAAGCCGCTGACGGTTGGCGCCAGCTTGGTGTTCACGCCCGGCTACGCCACCCGGCAGACCGCGTCGCAGTGGCTTGACCAATCGCGCAGCCGAACGCTGGATGTGTTTGGGCAATGGGTGTTCAGTCGCACCGCATCGTTGCGCCTGAGCGCCAACAACCTGGCGCCGCTCGATACGCAGTCGCAAACGCTGCTGAGCAGCGGCTACGGCAGCACCTCGCTGCGGCGCACGCGCACCAATTTTGGTGTTGCGATGGAGTTCAAGCTCTAGCAGCGTGGAACACGCCAGGCGTGCCCCGAACGACTAAGCTGGTGCGATGCCACAATCGTCGTCATGCGTATTTTCAAAGACCTGAGTCCTGCCGCATTGTGGGCGCACTTGCGGGCGCCGTGACCCTTTTTGTGCAACAGTATCGCCACCGGCCTAAGCTGCGCGGCTAAGACACTCACACCATGAACATCCTTTTTGTTGCCGATCCACTTTCCTCGTTCAAGATTTACAAGGACACCACCTTTGCGATGATGCGCGAGGCGCACCGACGCGGGCACGTCTTGTCAAGCTGCGAGCCGCAGGACGTGATGTGGCAACGCGGCGCATCCGTAACAGCGCATGTGCGGGACATCGCACTCACCGGGCAGACCCAGGACTGGTTCGCGGTCCGCCAGGAACGCGCCGTGGCGCTAAGGGACTTCGACGCCATCCTGATGCGCAAGGACCCGCCGTTCGACAGCGAATACTTCTACGCCACGCACTTGCTGCAGCAGGCCGAGCGAGAAGGCGCACGGGTGTTCAACAAGCCCGGCGCGCTGCGCGACCATCCGGAAAAACTGGCGATCATGGAGTTCCCGCAGTTCATCGGGCCGACCCTGGTGACGCGGGACGAGGCGGACATCAAACGCTTCCATGCCGAGCACGGCGACATCATCTTGAAACCTTTGGACGGCATGGGTGGCATGGGCATTTTCCGGGTTGGGCCGGACGGCCTGAACCTGGGCTCCATCACCGAGACGCTCAATCGCCATGGCGCGCAAAGCCTGATGGTGCAGAAATTCCTGCCCGAAATCGTCGACGGCGACAAGCGCGTGTTGGTGATTGGCGGCAAACCAGTACCCTATTGCCTGGCCCGCATTCCGCAGGGCAGCGAGGTGCGTGGCAACCTGGCGGCCGGTGGCAAAGGCGTGGCGCGCGCACTGAGTGCGCGCGACCGCGAGATCGCCGAGACACTGGGTCCGATCCTGCAGGCCCGCGGCCTGCTGTTGGTCGGCCTGGACGTGATTGGCGATTCGCTCACCGAAATCAACGTCACCAGCCCCACCTGTTTTCAGGAAATTGCCGACCAGACCGGCTTTGACGTTGCCGCCATGTTTGTTGACGCACTGGAGCAAGCCATGGGCCAAGCCCCAGCCGCTGCCGCTGCCTGAGGGCGCCCACGTTCGTGGCAGGGCCAAGCCGAGTCAGGCGAGGCGAGCACGCAGCGCTGGGTGCACAATCGGCGGCGCAACCGGCTCCGCCATCGTCCGGTTCATCCTTCGATTTCGGCGTTTCGTCACATCGGGCCAGCGAAGCGGCGGGTTGGACGATAAGCTCTTGGCAGGCTTGAAGCCTGACGGGGCCGACCTTCAGCGCGGTCCTCGACGCACTGATGGCCCGGCCTTGGCAGAAGTCCATCCGAACGCCAACGATCCAGGAACCCGCGCTGGCAGCAGCGCCTTGAGCTGTCCGACACCCGCCGCAACACCATGATTCTTATGTCCCCACTCCAAGCCTTTGCCAAACCGACCGTTCTCAAACGCCGCTCCACCTTGTGGATCGGCGGCGCGATCTTGATGTTGGCTCTGGGCGCAACGGCCTTGGCCACGCTCGGGTCAGGCAACAAGGATGCCAAGGCCGCCAAGCCGACACCTGGCAACGCCACGGCGGCCACGCCAGCACCGCTTGAGTTCGCCGAAGGCGACATCTTTCGCGTCAAAACCCAGGCCTTGGCGCGTGCCATTCAGGTGTCGGGCACCTTGATGCCGCTGAGCCAGGCGGTGCTCAAGTCAACGGTTTCCGGCGCGGTGCACCGGGTACTGGTGCGCGAGGGCGAAACGGTCCAACAAGGCGCGGTGGTGGCCGAGATCGACACCACCGACGCCAGCTCACGCCTGGAGGCGGCGCAGGCTGACCAGGCCGAGCGGCGCGCCCGCCTGGCGATTGCCGAGCGCAACCGCGAGACCAACCAGACCCTGCTCAAACAGAATTTCATCTCTCAAAACGCTTTCGATCAGTTGACCAGCACGCAACAGGCCAACGAGGCCGCCGTGCGCTGGGCCGACGCGCAGGTCAAGCTGGCCAAGAAGGCGATTGACGACGCCATGGTGCGCGCCCCGATCTCCGGCACCGTGGCCAAGCGCTTTGTCAACGGCGGGGAGCGGGTGTCGCCGGAGGCGCCCATTTTGTCGGTGGTGGACCTCACCCGCATGGAGTTGGAGGCCACAGTACCGGCCTCCGAGGTGGCCGCCATTGCGCACGGGCAACCGGTGCAGTTCAGGGTCGATGGGTTTGGCGCGCGGGCTTTCATAGGCCGGGTCGAGCGCATCAACCCGGTGGCCGAGGCGGGTTCACGCGCCATCAAGGTGTTTGTCTCGGTGCCCAACCCGGATGGCGCGCTGCGCGGCGGCATGTTTGCCGAAGGCGCGGTGACTTTGGCCAAGGCCAGCCAGGTGCCAGCCATGCCGCTGGCGGCGGTGTTCGAAGAAGCCGGGCAATCCTATGCCTACACCGTGGAAGACGGCAAGGTGGTAAAGCGCGCGGTCAGCCTGGGCCAGCGCGACGAAGCCACCGGCATGGTGGCGGTGACCAGCGGCATCGCCGAGGGGGTGCCGGTAGTGCGCATCCGCATGACCGGCCTGAAGGCCGGCGCGCCAGCGGTGCTGCGAAGCGCACCGCCCAAGACAGCGCCGCCCGTGCAGGGTTGATGGCCCGTCCTCAAACCGGAGAGCGCCATGTGGATCACCCGAACCAGCATCAACCAACCCGTCTTTGCCACCATGGTCATGTTGGCACTGATGCTGTTGGGCATCATTTCTTACTCGCGCCTGGGCGTCGAGCAAATGCCCGATGTACAAATCCCCGGCGTGTGGATGCAGGTGCGTTACCCCGGCGCCTCGCCCGAGCAGGTGGAGGCCGACCTGATGAAGCCGCTGGAGGAAGCGGTCAACACCATTACCGGCGTGCGCAACATCATCACCAATAGTTTTGAAGGGCGCGCCGAGCTGTGGGTGGAGTTTGAGCTGTCGACCAAAATGGACAAAGCGGTGCAGGACGTGCGCGACAAGATCGCGCAAATACGCCCCGGCTTCCCGCGCGACGTCAAAGACCCATTGATCGTGCGCGGCCAGTTCGACGATGCGGCGCCCACCTCCACCTTTGCGATTCTGTCCAAGACCCGCAGTCTGCGCGAGCTCAGCACCTTCGCCGATCAGCAAATCGTTAAACGCATTCAAGGTGTTGCGGGTGTCGGGCTGGTGAACCTGGGTGGCGCGGTGCAGCGCCAAGTGCAGATCCAGCTCAAACCGAGCCAGATGCTGGCCTACAAGGTGGGGGTGGACGAGGTGATACGGGCCATCCGCGAAGTCAACCAGGACCTGCCCGCCGGCACCCTGCGTACCCAGCAGGAAGAACAAATGGTGCGGGTGGAAGGCAAGCTCAAAAGTGTGGAGGCGTTTCGCAAAATCATCGTGGCGCGGCGCGCGGATGCACCGGTGCTGCTGGAGCAAGTCGCCAGCGTGAGCGACGGCGAGCGTGAAGAGCAAAGCATTGGGCGCGTCAACGGCCAACCGGCCCTGACACTCAACATCTTCAAGACCCAGGACGCCAACCTGGTGGCGGTAGGTGACGAGGTGGCCAAGACCATCGCCAAACTGCGCAAGGAACTGCCGCCGGACGTGGAGATCCGCTCGATCTCGGAGAACGCCACCTATGTGAAGGAGGCACTGAGCAACGTCAAGAAGACTATTCTGGAAGGCGGTGCGCTCACCATCCTGATCGTCTTTTTGTTCCTGCACTCCTGGCGCAGCACCATCATTACCGGTGTGACGCTGCCGATTTCGGTGTTGTCGACCTTCATCGCCATGTATGCGTTTGGCTTCACCATCAACGGTGTGACTCTGATGGCGCTGTCGCTGTGCATCGGCTTGTTGATTGACGACGCCATCGTGGTGCGCGAGAACATCGTGCGCCACGTCGCCATGGGCAAGGACCACCTGAGCGCCGCGCGGGAAGGCACCGAGGAAATCGGCCTGGCGGTGCTGGCCACCACGCTGGCGATTTGCGCGGTGTTTATTCCGGTGGCGTTCATGACCGGCATCATCGGCAAGATCTTTTTTCAGTTTGGCATCACCGTGACGGTGGCGGTGCTGGTGTCCTTGTTCGTCAGCTTCACGCTCGACCCGATGCTGTCGTCGGTCTGGAAAGACCCGGTTGAGACACGCTTTTCCAAAGTACCTTGGCTGGGGCGCCTGATGGATGCCATCGAACACCGGGTGGAGTGGCTGCACGCCGTCTATGAGCGCCTGATGCGCCGCACGCTGGCCTGGCGCAAGACCACCCTGGCGCTGGCTGGCGCGGTGTTTGTCGGCAGCATCATGCTGGTCCCGCTGGTCGGTGGCGAGTTCATGCCCAGGGCCGACGAAGGTGTGTTCTCCCTGCGCATCAAGACCCCCGTTGGCACCAGCCTGCCCTACGCCGACGAGAAGATCAAACAGGTGGAGGAAGCCATCCGCGACTTCCCGGAAATCGAACTCATCAGCGCCACCGTGGGCAGCGGCAGCCGCAACGAGAGCCAGCTCATCATCAAGCTCACCGACAAGCGCATCAGCCACCGCAAACCCCAGAAGCAAGTGGAAGAAGCGGTGCGCGAGCGCCTCAAGCGCATTCCCGGCATTGAGCTGACGGTTGGCTTCAACCGGCCGATCTGGATCAACCTGATCGGCCCCGCCTCGGAGGACCTGCCCAAGCTGCTCGACGGCATCATGAAGCAGATCGGCACGGTCAAGGGCATCGTGGATCTGGAGCACAGCCTGCAGGCGGCCAACCCGGCGGTCATCATCAAGGTCAACCCGGCGGTGGCCAGCGACCTGGGCTTGTCGGTGGAGCGGGTCGGCGCGGTGCTGCGTCCGTTCGTCAACGGCGACCAGGTGGGGAGCTGGCTGGCGCCGGACGGGCAAAACTACGAGGTCAACGTGCAGTTGCCCCAGTCGGGCCGCCAGAAGCTGTCGGACCTGGGTGATCTGCATGTGTCCACCGGTCGCCTGGACGCCAGTGGCGCACCGGTCATGGTACCGCTGCGCCAGGTGGTGGAGTTTGTGCCCTCCACCAGCCCGCAAGTCATCAAACGCCAGAACCTGCAGCGCCGGGTGGGTATTTACGCCAATGTTGAAGGCCGCCCCAGTGGCGACGTGGCCAAGGAAGTGAAGAAAGTGGTGCAGGCCATTGAGCTGCCCAGCGGCTACCGATTCGACATCAAGGGCGAGGCCGAACAGAACGAAGAAGCCGGCGCCGCCGCCATCACCGCGCTGGTGCTGGCGGTGGTGTTCATCTACTTCATCCTGGCCTCGCAGTTCGGCAGCTTTCTGCAGCCAGTTGCCATCATGGCCTCGCTGCCTTTCACACTGGTGGGGGTGATGCTGGCCTTGATCGTCACCGGCTCCACGCTCAACCTGTTCTCCATCATCGGCTTCATCATGCTGATGGGCCTGGTGGTGAAGAACGCCATTTTGCTGGTGGACTTTGCCAACCACGGGCAAGCCGCCGGTTTGAACCAGTTCGATGCCGTGCTGCAAGCCGGCCAGGTGCGCCTGCGCCCGATCATCATGACCACGCTGGCCATGATCTTTGGCATGCTGCCGATGGCCATCGGCGCGGGTGACGGCGGCGAGATGCAGGCTCCCATGGGCCGGGCGGTCATAGGCGGCTTGATCACCTCCACCCTGCTGACGCTGGTGGTGGTGCCGGTGCTCTACACCTACCTGGACAACCTGCCACGCTGGTGGCGGCGCAGGTTTGGCGGCACCACGGCAACCCCGGCACCGGTGGTGACGGCGACCGAAGTGGCCTGAGTTTTCAGCATGCACCGGAAACGGGGCGCCGCCCCTGTTCCAAAGAATTTTGTCTAAAATTGATCCATGCAGACCATTACCGCCTCGCAAGCCAAACAAAACTTTGGCGCTCTGTTGAGTCAACTGGCACACAGCCCGGTGGCCATTGCACGGCACAACAAAACCGTGGCAGTGGTCATGCTGCCCGCGGCGGTGCAGGCCCTGTCCAACCCACGGCTGCAAGCCCGGGCGGAACAACAACAACGTGAACAGCAGCGCCTGATGCGCCACCAGCAGTTGGCCATAACCTTGCTGTGTGCCACACCCGCGCAGCAAGCCCGCTAATTGAAAGCCGCGCGTACCGTGGTGGCGCGCTGGGCCAATGAAGGCCTGTGCAGTGCCGACTACATTGACCGCTGGCAAGCCTGGCTGGCCCTGCCACTACAGCAGCTCGCGCCGCTGATGTGTGGTGACGCTGAGGGCTGGGGGCCCGCCATGCGGCAAAACTCGCCCTTTGCCGCTGCCGCCATGGGACCCAACATCCGACAATCGGTTGAGGACGGAAGCAAAGGTCTGTCCCGCAAAACACCCCTGATCAGTTGAGGACAGAGCGTCGCTGCGCTCCGGTCTGCCCCGCAATGTCTCAGGTTGAACCGCCGTGAATGTAAACACCCTGATGCGGCTGTTGACGGCAGCGCACCAGCTCTGCGGCCACCGCGACTATGTGGTGGTGGGCAGCGTGTCGGTGCTGGGCATGGCGCAGGTGGAGGCGATTCCAATGGACATGACACTGTCCATCGATGCCGATTGCTACACCCTGGCCGACCCACCGCGTGTGTTTGACCTGAGCGCCCAATTGGGCGAAGGCAGCCCCTACCAAGGCGCCGCCCTGCAAAGACTCGCGAACTTGGGTGCCGTATGAGGCCAACTCGCCCCTTCGCCGCCAGTGGCGAGCGCACTCCGAGCCGAGTTACACCGGGACTGCTACCGTAACCGACGCTATCACCGGCAAATAGCCTCCGCAATCGGCCACCTTGCCATCGACAAACACTTTGAGTTCACCGGGCACCATGGCCACCCAATCCTCGTTGGTGGTGAGGGGCTCCGTTACAACGATGGCGAGTCGATCCTCGGGGCCGTTGAGGTCAGCCAGATCCACCTTGACGTCGTCGTCCTTGAGGTGCACTTCCGAAAAAGGGTGCTGGCGCAACACGTAAACCAGCTTGGTCGAGGCGTGTGCCCACAAGGCCTGACCATTGCTCATCAGGAAATTGAAGGTGCCAAACTTGGCGATTTGCGGCACCAGTTCCTTGAGAGTGCAGGTGAGCTCTTGCACACTCGGCACACCCGCGTGTGACTTGGCCAACTCCTGTAGCAGCCAGCAAAAGGCCAGTTCGCTGTCGGTGGTGCCCACCGGGCGGAAACTGCCATGCAGGGTCGGCGCGTAGTTCTTCAGGTCGCCGTTGTGGGCAAACACCCAGTAACGACCCCACAACTCGCGCACAAAGGGGTGGCAGTTCTCCAGCGACACTTCGCCCACCGTGGCGCGGCGCACATGGGCCACCACGTTGTGGCTCTTGATCGGGTAGCTGCGCAGCATGGCCGCAATCGGCGAGGTGGCGGCGCTCTCTTTGTCAACAAAGTAGCGCGCCGCCTTGGCGGGGCGGTCGCCATCACTCTCAAAAAAGGCAATGCCCCAGCCGTCGCTGTGGTGGTCGGTGCAACCGCCGCGCTGCGAGAAACCGCTGAAGCTCAGGGTCAGGCTTGCCGGCAACAGGCTGTTCATTCCGAGCAGTTGGCACATCGCTCGAGTTTACTGCGATGCATGCGTCAACTGCTTGTTTTTCAGGCGTGCGGCTCGGTCCACAACTTGCCCCCGGTGGCCCAGTTCTCGCGTTTGACGTCGACAATCAGCACGTCCACCGACTCGGGCGAGCCGCCCAGCACTTCGACGCTGACGCGGGTGATGGCTTCGACCAGTTTCTTCTTTTGCTCCAGGGTGCGGCCTTCAAGCATCTCGACGTGGTAGGTGGGCATGGTGTTTCCTGATCAGTTGGGGACAGAGCTGAAGGTCTGTCCCGCAAAGGTTTTGACTGGTGGACAATGCCTAGCATCATAAAAGCTCTTGCTGGAGACGCTCGGCCATGCATACCCATTTCAACGAACTGCACAACCGGGGCACCCGGCACAACAAGGTAGTGAGCGCCGCCGAGGCGGTGCGGCTGATCCACGACGGCGACACCGTGGCCACCGGCGGTTTTGTCGGCATCGGCTTTGCCGAAGAAATCGCGATCGCGCTGGAGGCACGTTTTCTGGCCGCGCAGGATGAAACCGGTACCGGCGCGCCGCGCGACCTGACCCTGGTCTACGCCGCCGGGCAAGGCGACGGCAAGTTGCGCGGACTCAACCACTTTGGTCACGCCGGCCTGGTGCGCCGGGTGGTGGGTGGCCATTGGGGGCTGGTGCCCGCGCTGCAGAAACTCGCCGTGGACAACCTGATCGAAGCCTATAACTTGCCACAAGGGGTGATCTCACACCTGTTTCGCGACATCGCCGCTGGCAAGCCTGGCACCTTGACCCACGTCGGGCTGGACACCTTTGTTGACCCGCGCCTGGGCGGCGGCAAGATCAACGCGCGCACCACCGAAGAGCTGGTGCGCCTGATGGAGATCGACGGCAAGCCCTACCTGTTCTACAAGGCATTCCCGATCAAGGTGGGCATCATCCGCGCCACCACTGCCGACCCGGATGGCAACCTCAGCATGGAGCGCGAGGCGCTAACCCTGGAGGCGCTGGCGATTGCCATGGCGGCGCGCAATTCGGGCGGCATCGTGATTGCCCAGGTGGAGCGCATCGCCGAACGGGGCACCCTGCACCCGCGCCTGGTCAAGGTGCCGGGCGTGCTGGTGGACGCGGTGGTGGTGGCCACCGACCCGGCGCACCACATGCAAACTTTCTCGGAGCAATACAACCCCGCCTACTCGGGCGAGATCCGCGTGCCCATGGACAGCCTGCCGGTGATGCCCCTGTGTGAGCGCAAGGTGATCGCGCGGCGCGCCGCACTCGAACTGCGCCCCAACGCGGTGGTCAATCTGGGCATTGGCATGCCAGAAGGCGTGGCCAGCGTCGCGGCCGAAGAAGAGATCATCGACCTGCTGACCCTGACGGCCGAGCCCGGCGTGATTGGCGGCATTCCGGCCAGCGGCATGAGTTTTGGCGCGGCAGTCAACACCCAGGCGGTAATCGACCAGCCCAGTCAGTTCGACTTCTACGA
>JAUXWC010000322.1 GCA_030685025.1 Rhodoferax sp. | reverse complement strand
GTTGCGAAAGTCGATCACCGCCGCCTGCGCATGCCGCAGTTGCCCCTCGGCGTCGCGGTAACTCACCGGCACACCGTCGCGGATCAGCTTGTAAAACACCTGGTTGTGCTGTAGCAGCGAACGGGAAAAGTCGTGGTGGGTCAGCTTGGTGACGGCCTCTTCAATCGCGCCCGCTGGTAACAGCGGATTGAGTTTGGCCAACGCCGCGCGCAAATCACGCGCCAACACGGCCTCACGCTCGCTGGCACGACCCAGCGTGCCTGCCGGGCCAAAAGTTTCCTGGTTCCAGGCGTAAACGCTGTCCCAACCGAGCACCTTTTCCAGATGCTCGGCAAAGGTGGCCTGCACCAGGCGGTCCTCGCTGTTGATGTCGGTGTAGGCCATGCGTTCTATGGGTTGGCTTTACCGTATGTGTTTCTTGATGATATGAACCAATCGATGATCATCCTCGTTTGTCGGGACTAGCTCTTCGACGAGCTTGCCGTTCTCCACCACGATCAAAGGCGTTCCGGTGCGGGCGGCTAGTTCTCGCGCCCGTTGTGCGGCACGGGCCAGGGCGGAGGGAACGGCCTGCATGTCGGCATCCGGCAGCTTGGAAACGGGGAGCTGCGTGGGGGTTGTATTCATGGATGGGTTCCTTCCTCTATCAACTGCACACTCTTGCCGCTATTGTCGAACAACTGCCAGAAATCGACACGCGAACGGTAGGTCTCGCGAAAATGGATCAGACCCGCCTCGAACCGCCGCCTAATCGTCTCCGTTGCGATGTTATGCCCGCCCTGGCGGACGCGCATCGCAACGCGTGCAATCGCCTCCTCTGGCGATGTGAGCGACAGGAAGATCAGCTTCACCGTGTAGCCATCGGCCCGCCAGCGGTCGATCATCGGGGCATAGGTCCGGCCCGACAGCGTCGTCTCAAAGGCAAAACTTCTGCCCGCTGCAAAGTGGGTCGATATTTCTCCCAGCATCAGACGACCCGCGCGAAACGCCACGGTCTCCGGCTGAAAAGGGGCAATACCAGCGGCGATCAAGTCGGCATTGACGAAGATTGGGCAGCCCGCTTCATTGGGCAGGAATTCGCGGGCAAACGTGGTTTTACCTGCCCCATTGGGTCCGGCGATGATGACAATCTTTTTCTGGTCGGTCATACCGCGAGTTCCCCACTCATCAGACGCGGCGCCAGCAGGTCTCGGTCTTTGCTGTTGATGTCGGTGTAGGCCATGGGTGCGCTCTATCGGACAAAGTGATGGTTCATAAAGGACAAATTCAAAGCATGTCCTTTATAAAAACATTTATATATCAACAACTTAGAGGATTCATATGACTCAGAGCCGATTGATTTCATGAAAACTCCCCTCCCTTTTGTCCTTTAGAGAGCATGCCGCTCAAACGGTAACGCCGCCATCGCCGATCCCCTGCATAGGCAATTTCCGCTGCGCCCAACAACTCGTCCAATGCCCGCTTCACGGTCTTGGCCGAAATCTCGGCTCCAATTCGCCGATTGATGTCCACGCTGGACGAATCGGGATAGCGCGCCAAATCTTCCAGAACCAATGCCTGTAAGCGATGCGGAGTGATCCTGCTGAGGGTGGTTTTGCGATCAAGCTGCACGCCACGCAACCAAGCTGGGGCCACGAAATAGCGCATGCCCGAAGTCTTGCCGGTTGTGAGAACCAAGCCAGTCGGCACAAGTTGCCCCAACCAGCCAGCGAGTTCGTCAGCATCGCCGGTCTCCAAAAATGCCCCCAACTCCCTGACCGTCATGCCTTCCGTCTGTGCCAACACACCCAGCGTGATCCGCTCCCGCTGCGTCAACTGAAAGCGTTCATCGGCCTGCGTGACAAGTCGCATCACCTCAGGTTTCACAATGCGCCGCTGGATCGTCACCTTCACCCAGTCCGCGCCCTCTTCGGGCACCGGCGCCGGGCGGCCTTGCGAAAGCAAGCGGTCGTAAATCAGGTCGAAACCGCTGCCCTCGCGCTCCATCAGACCCAGATCATGAAACACCCGCGCCAACCCCTCGTTGCGGCGTCGGCTGGCGTGCAGCATATTGCGCGGCGTCACCCCTAGCGGCAAGCGCCCTGGGTTGACCACCGCCAGCCGCTCGGGATGCAAATTCAGGTAGATGTCACCCTGCTGCGTGTAGGGCCGGTGCACCAGCGCATTGACCAGCAGCTCGCGTACCACCTTCTCGTCATAAGCCGGCACGCTACGCCGATACAGCCCCTCGGCCACCTCGTAGCTCTCGCGAAAATCCGGCACCTCGCGCCAGATCGCATCCACCAGTTCGACCGGCGACAGCGCGCAATCGTCCCACACCCACTTGTTGATCTTCTGCCCTTGTTCGTCGTACTTGATCGCCTGCACCAGCGGCGCGGTGCCCAGCGCGCGCCGGTCGTCCGTGGTGCCGAGCAGCAGCACGCCCAGGCGGGTCAGCGTATGGCCCAGCGCCAGGCCATAGTGGCTCAACAACTCGTCAGCGCCTTTCTCCTTCACGGAATCCTTCACCCGGTCGGAGGCGTGGATACCCTGAACGAAGCGCGCAAGCTTGTCGGCGTCGGCAGCACCACGCGGCACACCGCTCTCCATCGCCTCCCAGGGCCGCCCCGGCCGCTCGTTGGCAAGACGCAGCACGTCGTCACCCAGCACCGGCTGGCAGGTGTCGCCCACGCGCAAAAAATAGCGCCCATCGCGCGTCGACGCTACGCTGGCCGAGCGGTCAATCACCAGTTCAATGAATTCGCCGCCGTTGGTCGCGTGCTGCAAGCTCGGCAGCGCCTGCACATTCACCGTCAACTCACCGATGCGTTTGCGCAGCCTATCCAGCAATTCCCGCGGCACCACCTGACCGGCCGGCGGCATTGCCTCGCCATCTTCCATGCCAATCAGCAAGCGGCCGCCGGCCCCATTGGCAAAGCAAACGCAGTCTTTCGCCAGCGCTTCCCAATCGGCGGTCTTGCCGGTGACGGTGCGCAGGGATTTGCGGTCGGTGTGCTGGTCTTCGAGGGTCATGTGACGAGTTCTCCACTTATCGAGCAACGTAAAAAAAAGCTACGTCCCCAAGCATCCTTCTGCCAAAGCTCGTCAATACAGGAAGATATCGCCGGCGGGCGATCAAACAGCACCTTGATGACTTCACCGCCGCCTTCTCGGAATGGACACGGGCCGAGCTGGCTCGTAGGCTTTCAAACCTGCGTCCCCCGTAAGTATTTCCACAAAGTATCCCGCCTTGGCGTAATACTCGGCTACGTCCTTGATCGTGTGATCGCCAATGGATGTGCCGCCATTGGCAAGCATGGGCCAAGTCTCAGCCAGCGTGCGCAAATTTTCACTCTGCCATAGCGGCGACTGGTCGGTGAACGCCGCCCAAGGCGACTTGGCATCTGCGGCCTCACGCAAATAACCCGCCAGACTGCTCGCGCACTTGAACCTGTGGCTGGGTGCTTGGGCGATGTGGTTACCCGTTTCGATCAGCGTGGCGATCGGCAATACAAAGGTACTGTCCTTGGTTCGTTCCTGCTCCAGCAACACGTTGATGCGGCCATGATCCCAGCGGTCATCGATTGGCCCGGCTTCTTCCTTTCCAGGCACTTGCAGCCAGCAGCACAGTACCGAGGTATCCAAAATGAGAACGCGCTTACTCAAACTCGATCTCCTTCTGCGCACTGGCGATCTGCGCGGTCGAAATGCTTTTCTCAATCAAGCCCTGGCTGGACAGACGACCGATTGGGCCTTGAGCCAGTAATTTGGGCAATTGGGCGATATCTTCCAGCAAGGTAAGCACGCTGTGCCCCGTGGCAGGGTCGCGGTTCGCAACCGAAATGAACGGCACCATCTCGGTGCCCATGGCATCCAGCAAGGCCGGGTTGTGCGTGGTAACAAGCACATCCACGCCACGTTGTGTACCAACCGCTTTCAACATATCCAGCAGCAGGCGCGCCCGTGACGGATGCAAGCCGTTGTCCACTTCCTCGATGACCAAAAGGCTGTCTTTGGGGCGCGTGAGCAAGGCCGTCAATATGGCAAGGAAGCGCAAAGTTCCGTCCGACATGCCACGCGCATCCACCGTGGGAGGCGGCCCCTGATCCAGCCATCGCTCTTCGCAATACAACATGGCGTCGGAGTTGAATTTGCCGACTGTCTCGGCATAGACACGTTGAATATCACGCTCCGGTAACTGGCTCGCGTATTGAGTGAGCACGCCCTCAATCTCTTGCTGCTTGTCCTTGGGCAAGGCCGCCAGTACACCGGCCACATTTGATGCATCCGACTCCAATCGATCAGACAGCGGTGAAAACCGGCGCATGTGGGATGGAATGGGATCAAGAATGAAAATGTCACGCAACGCCGAGATCACCGCGCCAACACCATCTTGAATCTCCTGCCGCAATTTCTGACCGACGAGTTGGTGTAGCACCGCGTGCGCGCGGCTCAGTTGTCGTGGCGTTCCCTGTTTCTCGTTGTACAGCCGTGCGATGATCGTCGGCGAATTTGGGGCGCATACATCGGTACGCAACAACTTGATGCTCCCGGCCTGTGCTTTCCTCAATCCGTCTTTGCCCTGCCGGTATTTGATGCGGGTCATTTGCTCAGAATAGAGGTCGCAACGGCTCTCGGTAATCTGCCCTTCCAGCCGGTACTCGTAGTCGGTGATTTCGTCGGCACGGCAGACGACCCCCAAGGCGAACACTGAACCGGGTTGTCGCGCGGCCCATTCGACCCCGCCACGCACCGGCGCTTGTGTGCCGTCCCCCTTCAAAGCCGCCGTCAGCATGACCCCGGACGCCAATCGGTTCAACAAAAGCAAGGCATCGAGCGCATTCGACTTGCCGCTGGCATTGGTTCCAATCAGGACGGAAAGCGGGTCAATGTGAAGCGAGGCATTCTCGTAACTCTTCCAGTTCTCCAGCCGCAATTCGGTAATCATGGGACGCTCCTCTTCAGAACAACAGTCTTCGACAAGTTTGTCATACGGCGATTTCTCCATTCATCAGGCGCGGCAGCAGCAGGTCGCGGGCGGCGCGGAGTTTTTGGTTGGAAAGGCTGATGGACTTCAGTTGATCAACAATCGGCTGAATCACCCCATCAAAATTGCTCAACAGGCCAGACGGAGGAAGCGGCACGGAGTAGGCCTTCATCTGCTTCCAATCGGCACGAGGCATTTTGGAGCCCTCTTTCATCTGCTGGGCCGTGACGGCGACAAACTGATCGCTGGACATCGTCATCAATACCAGTCCGTGCAGCGTGTCGTCGGCAGGGCGAACGACGATGGCATCCGACGATGCGACACCATCAACAAACGCAACGCCCACTTTGTGGAAGTAAGGTCGAATCTTTCCAAAGATGATTTCACCTGCTTTGAAGCGACTCTTGCTGCTGGTCACTTCTTGAGCGGTTCCCCACTCATTGAGCGATATGGAGCGCCGGGGAATGTGTTCGAGGCCGATGTAGGGCGTATTAGGCTCCAGCGCTTCGGGCAAAACCATGTCACGTATCTCGCTGCATAGGTCGCCCAACGTCTTGCGCCCCCACCCCTGCGGCACGCCATCGACGATGCGGGTGTGTTCATAGCCGGGGAAGCGCAGGCGGACGAACCATTCGCGGTAGAGCAGTCGGGCGGAGTCTTCGAGCAGGGCCATGCGGCGGCGGTTGTTTTCGATCAGGTCGTCGTAGGTGGAGAGGATGTCGGCGATGCGAAGCTGTGCGGCGTAGGCTGGCGCGAGTACCTTTATCTCGTGAAGAACATTGCGATCAACGCCGGGGACAGCGGCTTTTTCACTTTGGTAGTCCTTCAGGATATTTCGCAGAAAGTAAGCTGAGAATCGCGGGTCATTTCCTTTGAAATCGATAACGTACAGCGCGGTATTTAACGGCCAGTAGTCTTCTTCAAGGTAAAACACTTCGCCAATGGTTCCGTATCGGCCAGTGACGACACCGGGTGCTTTTGCTTTGGCTTCTTTGTGACGGCCCGTAATTCCTGACGACGAAACAACAGGCACATCGCCGTCCTGCCGCGAATGCTCGGGCAAATCATGGCCACGTTTGAGCGTCAACACGTCGCCAAGGCGGCAGGATTGCCAGCTCATACCCGCTCTCCGTCAGCGCCCGTCTTCCGCGCCAATCGTCCCAGCGCAAGCGTTCTAGCCCCCGAACTTGAGCATGAAAACAGCCTGTAGCCCTCGTGGACCGTGCGTAAGCAGCTATTAAAACCGTAGCAATTGTGGGGTGTGAAGGGTTGACGCTGCGTGGCTTGGGCTATTGAGCTGGGGAACTGGACACCAAAATTCGTTGCAAAACGTGCAACTGTTGCACTATGATGGTCGGCATGCCGGTTGTTCAGCGCTTTGCCAATTGCCTGGTTCGCATCAACCCGAGAGACCATGCGCCGCCGCATTTTCATATCGTGATGAACGATGGGCGCGAAGCCTGGGTCCGGATTGATACGGTTGAGATCATTCATGGCAAGGTGGCCGTGCGCGAGGTGGCAGCAGTACTGGAGTGGGCTGCGTCTAATCGAGAGTATTTGGCGGCCAAATTTGAGGAGTTACAACGATGAGCAGAGACCATTTTCAGTTGACCGCCGTGCAGGCGCTGCCCGAGAGTCGGCTGCAGTTGACGTTTGCCGACGGGAAAAGCTTTGAGGTGGATTTGCGGGAGTGGATTGCATCGAGCGCCGTGTTGCAGCCACTTGCTGATCCGGCGCTGTTTGCCCAAGCCCGGCTGGGATTTGGGTCGCGTTCTGTGGATTGGGTTGAGGACGAAGTTGATCTCGGCTCGGACAACCTGCGCAATCTGGCCGTCGAGCAGTCGGGCGGCATTGGCCATGAGCGCATCTGGAACTGGCTGCATGAGACCGGTCTGACGCTGGAGCAGGCGGCGCAGGCTTTGGGGCTTTCGCGGCGGATGCTGATTTATTACCGCGACGGTGAAAAATCCATTCCGCGTGCGGTCTGGTTGGCCTGCCTGGGGTGGGAAGCGGTTCGACCGCAAGGCCAAACGCTGCCCCAGCACATTCCTAGCGTGCCAGAGTACGCAGCGCTGCACGCCTGAGTAAGCGGCGGCTTTCATACCCCCAGCTCCTCAAAGTTGACCTGAATCTTCGCAGCCAACTCCACCGACTCGCGATTCAAATCCGCCAGCTCCACATGGATATCGCGCAGGGTTTGCTCGAAGTCGAAGTCCTCATCCACCTCGGCCGGAGCGACACCGACAAAGCGGCCGGGGGTCAGGCTCCAGTCCGCTGCTTCAATCTCGGCGCGGGTGACAACCTTGCACAGGCCCGGCACATCCTGCATCACGGCCTTGGGGAACCGGTCTTGCAGCCAGGCGATCTGGCGGTGCAGGTAGGTGGCGGCCTTGATCTGTTCGACGGCGGCCTTGCGCGCTTCGTCGAGTTGCTTGGTGAGTTTGCTGACAGCGCGGCGGTCAAAGAACTCAGCCGCAGCGTCAATCGTTGCCAGTTCCTGCGCCAGTTGCGCGGTGCGGGCAGCAAGTTTGTAGAGCAGGTCAATCTGCTTGATGAGGCCGCGCGCTGATTCCGCCAGCGGATCGAAGGCTTGTCGGGCTTGGTGTTGAATGGCGTTGTGGGTAGCGTTGGTCTGCGGCGGCAGCGTGCTCAACTTCCTGCAAAACGCTGCCACCCCGGCCACCAATGCGGCGCGGTCCGTGTCGTAGGCGTTGGCGGCGTCCGTCCACTCTGCCAAAGCATCGACGACGGCCTGGCGCTTGTCCTGCGGCAGGGCTGGCAGCGCGCCAACGCTGTCGGTGAACGCGGTCAGTGGTGCGCGGCTTGCCGTCAATAGCGTCTCAAAACGGGTGAGCGCGGGGGCGATGGCGCTGGCCTCGCTGCCAAGCCTTGCCACGTAGTCCTGCACCAGCCCAAGAAAACGCCCCTGCTGCCCGCGATACAGCCAGACGATGGCCGCCAGGTTGGCCTGCTGCTCGGGGCTGAAGTCGTAAATCTTGCGCGTGACCTTGCGGTAGATGGCTCTGGCATCGAGCATCAGCACCTGGTCCTTGCGCTCAGCGGGCTTGGCGCGGTCGAAGTGCCACAGCTCGCACGGCACGGTGCGGGTGTAGAAGAAGTTGGAGCGGATGGCGATCATCACGTCCACGTCGCCGGTTTGCACCAGCTTGCGCCGCACTTCCTTTTCGCCATGGCCCGCGCTGCTGGCCTGGGACGACATCACGAAGCCGGCCCGGCCCGTGCCCGAGAGGTAGCTGTGGAAATAAGAAATCCACAGGTAGTTGCCGTTGGAGACGCGCTTGTCTTTGTTGACGCCCGGCAAGCCAAACGGCAGGCGGCGGTCGTCCTTGACGCGCTCGGCGTCGACCATGTCCACATTGAATGGCGGGTTGGCCATGACGAAATCGCAGTTGCCCCACAGCCCGCGGCCATCTTGCAGGCGGTGCACGTCGTCGTAGAAAGTGTTGGCTTCGCGAATGTCGCCTTCCAAGCCATGCACGGCCAGATTCATCTTGGCGAGGCGGATGGTGGTGGCGGTTTTTTCCTGACCGTAGAAGGTGACGCGCTTCATGGTGTCGAGCCCTTCATGCTCGATGAAGTGGCTACTCTGGACAAACATGCCGCCGGAGCCGCAGGCCAGATCGGCCACCACGCCGTGGTCGGGCTCGATGACGTTGACCAGAGTTTGCACCAGCGAGGGCGGCGTAAAAAATTCACCGTTGTCCTGCGCGCCCTGCATGGCGAACTTCATCAAGAAGTATTCGTAAATGCGGCCAAACACGTCGCCGGTGGCGTTGCGCAGAGCTGCCGAATCAAAACTGCGCAGCAGGTCTTCCAGCAGTTTGTTCTCGAAGCGGTCGTAGTCTTTGGGCAGTTGCCCGGCCAGCGGCTCGAAGTCGGCTTCGATGGCGTTCATGGCTTCAACCAGCGCCGCGCCCAGGTTCGCGCCGGATGGCAGCTTGAGCAAGGTGTCGTAGCGGGCGGCTTCGGGCAGCATCAAGGCGCGGCGCTTGATGAAGTCGGCCTTGACCAGGGGGCGACTGGGGCTTTTGCCCTCAAGCTGATCCGCCTGAATGGCTTGCAAGGCCGACTGATAGCGGTTGGTGGCGTGGCGCAAAAAAATCACACCCAGCACCGGCATGCAGTACTCGCTGCTGGTCAGCTTGGAGTTGGCGCGAAGCTGGTCCGCCGCTTCCCACAGGCTGGCTTCGATTTGGGATATGTCGTGGAAAGCGTTGGCGGTCATGCAGTCGTTTCTTCTTGTGGGCGTGGCAGCAGTCCCCTTGGCTGCGTGAAAGATTATGCCTTTGGGCTAGCTCGAACGGACCCGCATACGGATTAGGTAAGCTTCTCCGTTCAAAAGGACAATACCATCCATGCCTCACTCCAAAGGATCATCCATGTTGTGGCCCATCGTCGCGCTGATTGTGGGGAGCGTCGCGGTTGCGCTGTTCCTGCGCTGGTACTACCAGGCGCCCAGCCAGCCCGGCAACACGCCCAACGCCAAACTGGTGGCGATGTTCAACGATCGGCTTGACGCGGCGCTGGCTCGCCTGACACCCGCGCACGCAGCCGGCTTGTCGCCCCAGGCGGCGCAGAGCGCCCGGGCGTTCTTGTCAGGTGTTGCCGAGGTCACCCAGCATTGCCGTTACCAGCCCCACGTGACGGTTCACAACCGGGTGGTGTTCGACCTGACACTGAACGACGGCTCAGTCGCGCGAGACCTGTACAGCGGCGGCCAGCGCTGCCCGAGCGCGGATGTGCCGGGGGTGCCGATCCTGCGCGTGCGTATGGCGGGAGGCAAGGCAACGGAGATCACCAGTGATGGCTCGGAGCGCCAGGCGCTGCCTGCGGCCGTGGTGCCGGTCCTGGACCTGCTCATCAAGCACCTGATTGGCCACGACCAGGGCCTGCGACCCACCGCGTATTTCAAAGCGACCACTTCGCCCACCGACTTGGAGAAGGCCTGGGCCAGCCCGGCCGATCCCAAGGCCACCGGGCCAACGTCGACGGCAAGCGGCACGACAAGGCCAAGCCCTCCGTCACAGTGACGTTTTGTCAGTGCCACGCTTGAACCGTGGCGGGTAGTACCACCATGTCCCGGCAACGAGCGCCGCGAACATGGTGTAGACGACGGTGAACACCCATGCGGGCGCGTCGTAGTAGAGCACGCGCCCAATCCAATGCTCAATGAAGCTGCCCGCGTAGACCGAAGCACCTGCCTTCGCCCTCAGCCACATCTCAAGCGATGTGAGTGGGCATACCACTCCTAACCAGGACTCCACCACGACAACACCGATGGCGCCCAGATGGGCAAGCCTGAACCAAGCGGCGTTGACCCAACGCCAGTCGCGCAGGTTCCCGGCGATGACAACCAACAGGCCGCCAATCACAAACAACACGATGCCGAGGTGCAGCGCAAGCACTGCATCGGCGAGCAACTGGTAAACCAGGGTGTCGTTCATGCAAGACGCCTGGCTGATCGATTCCAGCGCTTCACCAACCTCGGCACCACCATTACCCCCACCACCACCAGCAGCAAGGTCAGCGCCATCGGCCGCTGCAGGAACACCATCGCGCTGCCCTCGCCGATCGAGATGGCGTTGCGGAACTGCGCCTCGGCCAAGGGGCCCAAAATCATGCCCACCACCACCGGCGCAGTGGGGAAGTTGAAGCGCCGCATGATCAAGCCCAGCACGCCAATGCCATAGAGCAGGAACAGGTCGAACGCGCTTTGGCGCATGCCATAGGCGCCCACCGTGGCAAAAATCAGAATACCGGCATACAACTGGGGCTTGGGCACCTTAAGTAGCTTGACCCACATGCCCACCAAGGGCAGGTTGAGCACCAGCAGCATCACGTTGCCGATGTACAGCGAAGCAATCAGCGCCCACACCAGTGCCGACGAACTGCTGAACAGTTGCGGCCCGGGCTGGATGCCATAGTTCTGAAACGCGCCCAGCAAAATCGCAGTGGTGTTCGAGGTTGGGATACCCAAGGTCAGCAAGGGAATCAGCGCTGCGGTGACCGTGGCATTGTTGGCCGCCTCGGGGCCGGCCACGCCTTCAATCGCCCCCTGGTTGCCGAACTCGGCCCGGTTCGCTGGGCTGGCCAGCTTCTTCTCGGCGGCGTAGCTCAGGAAGGTCGGTATCTCGGTGCCGCCGGCGGGAATGCAACCAAAGGGCGCACCAATGGCGGTGCCACGCAGCCACGCGGGGATCGAGCGGCGCCAGTCGCTGGCGGTCATGCTGACGCGGCTCATCTTGTTGGCCGACTCGACCACCCGGCCTTCGAACAAGACCGCGTGCAAGGCTTCGGCCACCGCAAACAAACCCACCGCCACCAGCACGATCTCAATGCCGTCCATCAGCTCCGGAACACCACCGGTGTAGCGCGCCTGGCCGGTAATCTGATCCAGGCCGACCAGACCGGCTGCCAGACCGACAAACAGTGCCGTCAGCCCGCGCACCGTGCTCTGCCCCAACACCGCGCTAACGGTGGTAAAGGCCAGCAGCATCAGCATGAAGTACTCGGGCGGGCCCAGCTTGACCGCGAACTCCGCCACCACGGGCGCAAACAAGGTGACCAGCACCGTGGCAATGGTGCCCGCCACGAACGAGCCAATGGCTGCGGTGGCCAAGGCCGCCCCGGCGCGCCCGTTCTTGGCCATCTTGTTGCCCTCCATGGCGGTGACCATGCTGGCGGTTTCACCCGGTGTGTTGAGCAGAATCGAAGTGGTGGAGCCGCCATACATCGCGCCGTAATAGATGCCGGCAAAGAAGATCATCGAGGCCGTGGCATCCACCTTGGCGGTGATGGGCAGCAGCATGGCCACGGCGGTGGCCGGGCCGATGCCCGGCAACACGCCCACTGCCGTGCCGAGTGCGCAGCCCACAAAGGCCCATAACAGGTTGACCGGTGTGCCCGCGGTGGCAAAGCCTTGCAGAAGTTGATTCCAGATGTCCATTCTGAGTCCTTGCGGGACAGACCTTTAGCTCTGTCCTCAACTGATTAGGGCCACCCGTCATGTGTCAAGTTCGTCATCACAGCCATCCGCTTTGCGTGAGACCTGGCAGATTGATGGCCAAAAATTGCGTGAACATCCAATACACTGGCGCCGCGATCAACAGGCCGGTAATGGAATCCGTCACCCATGATCTGGCGCCAGCCTGCGCCTGACCCTGCGCTTGGCGCATGCCACGCGAGGCCAACACGAAGCACAAGGCACAACTGAAGATGAAGCCAATCGTGGTGATCAGCGCGGCATTGAGCAACAGGCCCGCCGACATCCACACGAAGCCCGGCCAGTAAGGCTTCTCGCCCGGCGGACCCTCCTCCATGTGCCGAAAGCCGCCGGTGCGCGCCTGGTACACCATGAACGCGCCACAGGTCATCAGCGCCACGGCCACCAGCCAGGGCAGAAAGTTGGGACCAACCCCGGCGTAGCCCGACTCCGAGGGAATGCCCATGGCCCCCACCGCCAGCGCCAAGCCGACCCCGATCACGCCCAGGCCAACCAGTCCCTGCAGCAGGGACGGCAGTCTTGGATCATCCGCGGGGGCGGTCTCCCTCATACCATGCCAGCCTTGACCATGATGGCGCGCAAACTGGCGAATTCATCGTCGACGAATTTCTCGAATTCGGGTCCTGTCATCAAGGCCGGGGTCCAGTTGTTCTTCTCAAGCGCTTCTTGCCACGACTTGGCCTTGGTGGCTTTGGCAATCAGGTCGGTCAGTTCCTTGCGCTGCGCGGGCGTGATGCCCGCGGCGCCGTAGACACCGCGCCAGTTGCCAAGGGTCACGTTGATGCCCAGTTCCTTCAGCGTCGGGATGTCCACGCCCTTGAGCCGGGTTGGCGAGGTGAGCGACAGCGGGCGCATCTTGCCAGCCTTGATGTATTCCGAGAACTCGCTGTAACCGCTGCCACCAATCGTGACGTTGCCGCCCAGGATGGCCGCCGTGGCCTCGCCGCCGCCCCGGAATGCCACGTAGTTGATCTTGCCCGGATCGACGCCGACATCACGCGCGATCATCGCCGCTGCAATGTGCTCGGTCGATCCCCGCGAACCACCGCCCCACTTCACGCTGCCAGGGTCTTTCTTGAGTTGCTCGATCACATCCTTCATGGTCTTCAGGGGAGAGTCCGCCGGCACCACGAACACGTTGTACTCGCTGGTCAGGCGCGCAATCGGCGTCACCTTGGACAGGTCCACCGGCGGCTTGCCGGTGATGATGCCGCCCAGCATCACCGCGCCCATCACCATCAGGGCGTTGGGGTCGCCCTTGCTGCTGTTGGAGAACTGCGCCAGGCCAATGGCACCCGCCGCACCACCCTTGTTGTCATAGGTTACCGTGGCCGCCGCACCGGCGTCCTGCAAGGCCTTACCCAGGGCTCGGCCCGTGGTGTCCCAGCCGCCGCCGGGGTTGGCCGGAATCATCATCTTCAGGTTGGCGGCGGCCTGAACCGACAGGGGCAAGGTGCCCGCTGCGGCCAGAGCCAGAATGGATTTCAAGAACGCATCACGACGCATGGAAAATCTCCTACAAAGGTGGTTGTGCAGGCGATGATGCGCGCGCTGGCTGTCAATCGGCTGTCCGTCTGTGCGGTTCCCCAATGTCACTGCTTGCAATGGGGGCGCCCGGGCGAGCCCTTAAAGCGAATGACACTTACTTAAGGTGAATTTCGTTCACTCTGAGTCTGTCGATGCTTTTGTGCTGAGCTATTGTGCTGGACCCGCAGCAGGGTGGTGGCACACGCCGCCGTTCGTGTCCCCCGCCCTTCGGGCTCCTCCTTGACCTCACTTTGACGTGTACCCCCACCCTGTTGCTACGAAGGGCTGCTTTTCTCGCAGGCCAACAAACCACACAACTTCGGAGTCAGGCTGCCTGGGTGTTCTGCGCAGGTCAAGGGGGAGCCCGCAGGGCGGAGGACACGGAGCAGAGCATTCAGGCAGCCTGATCCGCGCGCCCGCCAATTGGCGCATGCTCTCTGCGGTCGATCCAGCCCTATGCGTCGAATACAAGCAAGCTGGAGCTTTTTGGGTAAACACGTTCAGTAAGCGCCATTCCCCTTAACCTGAAGTTCCTACCGATTTCCAGCCCATAAGTCGCCTCTTTCTGCCCTCGTAGCTTGAGAAAGCCACCAAATGGTGGCTTTTTTGTAGCTGTAAACGTAGTCACTAAAAGTATTTGAATATTTTGAATAATGCACGATAATTGGCTATATGGCGTCAAGAACAGGCACAGCACACGTAGTTACTACGACTCGCAAGTACAAAGACCAGATCTATTGCACCCATTTGTTGCGGCGCAGTTACCGCGAGGACGGCAAGGTCAAGAACGAAACGCTGGGCAATTTGTCCCACTTGCCCGACTCTGTGATCGATTTGATTCGTCGCTCCTTGCAAGGTGAAACCTTCGTGCCAGTGGGTGAGGCTTTCGAGATCTGTTCATCACGCGCCCACGGCCACGTGCAAGCCGTAGCCCTGACCATGCAACGCCTGGGTTTTGCCTCGCTGCTGGCCTCCAAGCCCTGCCCCGAGCGCGATTTGGTGCAGGCCATGGTGGCCTCGCGCATCATCTGCCCGGCCACCAAACTGGCCACCACCCGACTCTGGCACGCCAGCACCCTGGCCCATGAGTTTGGCGTGACGGATGCCACCGAGGACGACCTGTACGCCGCCATGGACTGGCTGCTCGCGGGGCAAGACCGGATTCAAAAGAAACTGGCGACGCGCCACCTCACGGACGACGCCCTGGTGCTGTACGACCTCTCATCGAGTTACTTCGAGGGCAGCCACTGCCCCTTGGCCAAACTGGGCTACAGCCGCGACGGCAAGCGCGGCACCCTGCAGGTCAACTATGGGCTGCTCACCGATGACAGGGGCTGCCCGGTGGCGATCTCGGTGCACCCGGGCAACACCTCGGACAGCACCACGTTCATGCCGCAGGTCACACGCCTGCGCGAGGAGTTTGGCATCCAGCGCATGGTGATGGTGGGGGACCGGGGCATGATTTCGCAAAAGGCCATCGATGAGATGAGCAAAGACGCCGACGTGGCCTGGATCACGGCACTGCGCAGTTCCTCGATTCGCACACTGGTGGAGCAGCGTCACCTGCAACTGGGCTTGTTCGATGAGCGCAATTTGTTGGAGATCAGCTCACCCGACTTTCCCGGTGAGCGACTGGTGGCGTGCCGTAATCCCGAGTTGGCCAAGCTGCGTGGGCACACGCGGGATGATTTGTTGATTGCCACCGAGAGGAATCTACAGAAGATCAAGCTGCGCGTCGATGCGGGCAAGCTGGTGGGCAAGGACATGATTGGCGTGGCTGCTGGCAAGGTCGTCAATCAGTACAAGGTGTCCAAGCACTTTGAATTGATCATCACCGATAGCTCGTTCACTTTCACCCGACTGGCCGACAACATCGCCGCCGAGGCGGCCCTGGATGGCTTGTACATCATTCGCACCTCCGTCCAAGCGCAGCGCATGGATGCAGCCACCTGTGTGCGCACCTACAAGTCGCTGGCCCAGGTGGAGCGCGCGTTTCGCTCCATCAAGACGATGGATTTGAAGGTACGCCCGATTCACCACCATCTGGAGGACCGGGTGCGTGCGCACATCTTCCTGTGCATGCTGGCCTATTACGTGGAGTGGCATATGCGAGAGGCTTGGCGTGAGTTGATGTTTGCCGACGAGGACCAAGCGGCCAAGCTCGTGCGTGATCCGGTGGCGCCTGCAAAACGCTCGGATGCGGCGATGCAGAAGGTGCGTAGCCGCACCTTGGATGATGGAAGCCCAACCCACAGCTTTCAGACCTTGATGAAGGATTTGGAGACCATGGTTCGCAACACGTGCCGCACTCCCACCAGCGCGGGCGATGCGCCAAGCTTTGAGATCACAACGACGCCGAGCGACAAGCAAAAGCGTGCACTCGAATTGATCGGTCAGATCAAAATGTAGACAGAACGTGGAAGCAAAAAATCCGGGTGATTCAGAGGGAAAACTCGCATTTTTTGGGGAGGAACTTCAGGCTAGGCGAACAGAGCCCACGCATGGCGGGCAATCTGTTCGTCCTCCTGCGAGGCCAGCACAAGCACCTGGCAGCGCGATGCGCCGTCGCTGATGGGACTACTCACAGCGCTGTTGCGTGATTCGTCAAGGCTGATGCCAATCCATGCCAGGCCCGCACAGATCTCCGCGCGTACCCGCGCGTCGTTCTCGCCGATGCCGCCGGTGAAGACGAGCATGTCCAGCCCCCCGAGCACGGCAAGCATCGCGGCCACCTGTTTGCGCACCGAATAGCAGAACATCTCGATGGCCAGACGTGCATCGCTGTTCGACGCAGCGGCTTCGTGCAGACGCCGCATGTCGCTACTGAGCCCCGATATCCCCAGCAGGCCGGAACGCTGATCTACCAGCGCTTCGAGCCTGGCGGCATCGAAGTTTTTCTCGCGCATCAGATACACGAGCACACCGGGGTCGAGGTCCCCGCTGCGCGTGCCCATGATGACGCCGCCGCTGGGCGTCATGCCCATGCTGGTGTCGATCGACAGGCCTGCCTTCAGCGCGGTGATGCTGGCGCCGTTGCCCAGGTGGGCGATGACCAGGTTCTCCGGCAGAGCGTTACCGAGTTGCCGCACGATCGATTCGAGCGACAGGCCGTGGAATCCATAGCGTTGAATGCCCGCCGATTGAAGTTCCCTCGCGATGGGCAGGACACGGGCCACATCGGGCAAGCCGACATGAAACTGCGTGTCGAAACACGCGACCTGGGGGACGCCGGGAAAATGCACTTGCGCGAAACGGATGAGCGCCAGCGCCGCGGGTGCGTGCAGCGGTGCCAACGCGACGGCGGCTTGCAGCTGGCGCAGCACCGCATCGTCAATGCGGCAATGCTGCCGCAGCGCCGGGCCGCCATGCACGATCCGGTGCCCGATGGCATCTGGTGGCAGCATCCCTGACGCTGCGAGAACGCTTGCGACCTGGGTGATCGCGTCCGCTTGCTCAGTCGTAGCGACGCTCTCACCGAGCAACTTCTCGGCTCCGGTCGAATCGACGCGGTACAAGCCAAACTTGAGCGACGACGAGCCGCTGTTGAGCGCCAGGATGTTCAGCGATCCCATGCACAGACCTTCATGCTGTCCAACGCCAGTCCAGGATCTCCGGCATGTCGTCGCCATGCTCGCCGATGTAGCGCTTGTGGCGTTGCATGGTCGACTCAAAGCGAGCGGTCTCTGCCTCGACCCGGTCTGCCAGCCTCGGGATGCGCCGGATCGCGTCCAATGCCAATTGGAAGCGATCCACGTTGTTCAGCACCACCATGTCGAACGGCGTCGTGGTGGTGCCCTCTTCCTTGTAGCCGCGCACATGGATGTTGTCGTGGTTGCGCCGCCGGTAGGTCAGCTTGTGGATGATCGCGGGGTAACCGTGGAAGGCGAAGATCACCGGCTTGTCGATGGTGAACAGTACATCGAACTCGTGGTCGGCCAGGCCGTGGGGATGCTCCGACGGTGGCTGCAACGCCATCAAGTCGACGACGTTGACGAAGCGGATGCGGATGTCAGGCACATAGCTGCGCAGCAGCGTCACCGCGGCCAACGCCTCCAGCGTAGGCACGTCACCCGCACAGGCCATCACGACATCGGGCTCCCCCGCATCGTTGCTGGCCCAGTCCCAGATGCCCGCGCCCGCCGTGCAGTGGCGCACGGCCGCATCCATGTCCAGCCACTGCGGTGCCGGCTGTTTGCCGGCGATGATCAGGTTGACGTAGTTGCGGCTGCGCAGACAGTGGTCGGCCACCGACAGCAGCGTATTCGCGTCGGGCGGCAGGTAGATGCGCACCACGTCCGCCTTCTTGCTC
>JAUXWC010000309.1 GCA_030685025.1 Rhodoferax sp. | reverse complement strand
TCTCGTGGCTCATCAGCACGCGCACGGTGGCCTTGTCACCGGCGGCCTGGGCGCGGATGCGCATCGGATCTGCCATGTCTTTGCTCCTTCGGATTTGGGTTGGGTCGGGTGCGATCAGCCGCCACAGCCACCGAGCGTGACCTTGATTTCCTTGACCGCGTACAGCACCTTGCCGTCGGCCATCATCGCCACCGCGTAGACGTTGGACGACTGCCCCATCTTGACGCGGGCGTTGAAGTTGGCTTCCACCGCGTCGGTGACGTTGAACACCGCGGCCAGCACGCTGGGGTTCTTCTCCACCAGCAGCAGCAGCCTCTTCACGCCCGGCAGCGTGGTCGAGCAGCCCACCGGCACGACGGCGCCGTTTTCGGCGATGTCCGGGCCGATGATGGTGACGTCCTTGCTTTCGGCCGGCGCGCCGCCGCCCAGGGCCTTGACGGCGTCGGCCATCGTCTTGGCCTCGAAGGCCGACTGCGGCCAGGCGGCGAGCGCGGTTTGCGGCAACAGGCCGGCGCTGGCCAGCAGGCCGGCCACGGTGGCACTGTGGGCCAGCATTTCACGACGGGTTTGCATCAGTCTCTCCTTATGCTTGATCGGAATCATCCGATAGGCCACTGGGCATGCCAACCGGTGCATACCCGCTACGTTGTTGCACCTACTTCTTTTGGGTAGTCATCGCCTGGCGCCCTCGGCCAGCCACCGGCGAGGGGCGCGCAGGGAACAGGTCAGCCCGCTACGGCATGCCGACGATCGACGCCGTCGCCATCAGCTCTTCGAACAGCGCCATCGACACCGCGCCCGACACCGCGTACGGGTCCAGCGTCGGGCGCTCCGAATACTTCAGCAGCAGCGCCGGGTTCAGCCGCGCCATGTCGACCTGGCCCATCGACCAGCCGGCGAAGCGCCGCTCGCCGATCTCCTCGTAGCTGAGCAGTTCGACGTCGGTGTGGCAAGGGTCGCTGGCGATGCGGTTGTAGAGCCGGTTCACCGCGCTGCGCCCGCCTTCCAGCACCTGCAGGAAGATGCCTTCGCCGAAGCACAGCACGCCGGTCACGCCAAGCATGGGGTTGTTGGCCTTGGACTTGCGCAGGATGGCGATCAGCTGTTCCTGGCCCACCGCCGGCAGGGCGCGGCTGGCATACATGAGTCGCACGAGCATCGGGTCTCCTGTTCAGGCTGTGTGTTTGCGCGGCAGCAGCGAGAGAAACTCGCGCCGCAGGTTGGCGTCCTTCAGGAAGGCGCCGCGCATCACGCTGTTGACCATGGCGGAATCGGTGTCCTTGACGCCGCGCCAGTGCATGCAGAAGTGGTCGGCCTCCATCACGATGGCCAGGCCGTCGGGGCGTACCCGTTGCTGCAGTTCGTTGGCCAGCATCGTCACCGCCTCTTCCTGGATCTGCGGCCGGCTCATGATCCAGTCGCAGATGCGCGCGTACTTGCTCAGGCCGATGAGGTTGCTGTGCTCGTTGGGCAGGACGCCGATCCAGACACGGCCGAAGATCGGGCACATGTGGTGGCTGCAGGCGCTGCGTACGGTGATCGGGCCCACGATCATGAGCTCGTTCAGCCGCTCGGCGTTGGGGAACTCGGTGACCGCCGGCATCGGCACGTAGCGGCCGCGGAAAACCTCGTCGACGTACATCCTGGCCACGCGCTGCGCGGTCTCGTTGGTGTTGTGGTCGCTGTCGGTGTCGATGACCAGCGCACGCAGCACCTCCTGCATCCTGGCCTGGACCTCGGCCTTGAGCTCCTCGATTTCGCCCGCGCGCACGAAGGCAGCGATGTTGTCGTTGGCGTGGTAGCGGCGATCGGCGGCCACCAGCCGCTGGCGGATGCGCTCGGAGGCCGGCAACTGCGCCAACTCTTCTTCGCTGCGCAAGATGCGGCTGGCCGTGTCGGCGGCGGGCGGTGAGTTGCGGGCCATGCGGGCGGCGACGGGTTCGCTGAAGGCGGCAAAAGCGGCATTGTGCTCCGCTGTGGCCGGCCCTGCCGGGCACGCGGCTGTTGGCGTCTAGACTGCGGCGATGACCGGTACTTCCCCCTCGCCGCCGCTGTGGCGGCAACTCGAGCACACGGCCGACGCGCTGCTGGCCGTGCGCGGCGGCCGTTCCCTCACCGACGTGCTGGCGCGCTGCCCGCCCGAGTTGCGCGCCGGCGTGCAGGCACTGAGCTTCCACACGCTGCGCTGGCTGGGCAGCGCCAACGAGGCCCGCGCCCACCTGGCGCCCAAGACGCCTGCGCCCCAGGTCGACGCGCTGCTGGTCACCGCGCTGGCGCTGCTGTGGCCCGACGAGACACCGCCCTACTCCGACCACGTGCTGGTCGACCAGGCCGTGACCGCGGTGCACCACCGCACGCCGGCGGCGACCGGCTTCGTCAACGCCGTGCTGCGGCGTTTCCTGCGCGAGCGCGACGCCGTCGTCGCCGTCGTGCGGCACACGCCGCTGGGGGCCTGGAACCACCCGCTGTGGTGGATCGAACGCGTGCAGCACGACTGGCCGCAGATCTGGCAGGGTCTTCTGACCGAGGCCAACCGCCGCCCACCGATGACCTTGCGCGTCAACGCCCGCCGCGGCACCGCGGCCGCCTACGTGCAGCGGCTGGCCGCTGCCGGCCGCGCCGCCAGCGTCGTGGGGGACCTGGCGGGCCCGGCGCTCGCCTGCCCCGCCGCCGTGCTGCTGGCCGAGCCCTGCCCGGTGCAGCAGCTGCCCGGCTTCGCCGAAGGCGAGGTCTCGGTGCAGGACGCCGCCGCGCAGATCGCCGCACCGCTGCTGCTTTCGGGCGCGCCGCTGCGCCCGGGTGCGCGAGTGCTCGACGCCTGCGCCGCGCCCGGCGGCAAGACGGCGCACCTGCTGGAGCTGGCCGAGCTCGACCTGCTGGCGCTGGACAGCGATCCGTTGCGCCTGCCGCGTGTGCAGGAGACGCTGAACCGGCTGCAGCTGCGCGCCGAGCTGAAGGCCGGCGACGCGCGCCAGCCCGCCGCGTGGTGGGACGGCCGGCCCTTCGATGCCATCCTGCTCGACGCGCCGTGCACCGCGTCGGGCATCGTGCGCCGCCACCCCGACGTGCGCTGGCTGCGCCGCCCCGACGACGTCACCGCGCTGGCGCGCATCCAGGCCGAGTTGCTGGACGCGCTGTGGCCGCTGCTGGCACCGGGCGGGCACCTGCTGTACGCCACCTGTTCGATCTTCAAGGCCGAGGGCCAGGCCCAGATCGACGCATTTTTGCAACGCTGCCCGGCCGGCGCGGCCGCGCTGGCACCGCAGTCGCCCGGCCACCTGCTGCCCAGCCGCGACAATGCACCAGCGGGGAGCTCTGGCCGCGGCCCGGCTCTCCACGACGGCTTCTTCTACGGGCTGCTGCGCAAGACCTGAAAAAACCACCGCTTCCGTGATGCACCTGTCGCTGGTCCGCCGACGCTTCCTGCAGGGCCTCCAGCTCCTGCTGGTGCTGGCCTGGCTGTGGGCCGGTGCCGCGCGCGGCCAGGGCGTCGAACTGGCGGCGCTGCACGCCAGCTACCGGGACGGCGCACTGAGCCTGGACTTCGCCGCCCGCGTGACACTGCCCCAAGCGGTGGAAGACGCGCTGCAACGCGGTGTGCCGATCTACTTCGTCGCCGAGGCACGTCTGCTGCGCCACCGCTGGTACTGGCGCGACGAGCGCGTGGCACGCGTGGCGCGCTCGTGGCGGGTGGCCTACCAGCCGCTCACCAACACCTGGCGCGTCGGCCTGGGCGGCCTGCACCAGACCCACGACACGCTGGCCGAAGCGCTGAGCATGGCCTCGCGCAGCGCCGGCTGGAAGCTGGCCGAGCTGTCGCAGATCGACCCCGGCAGCAGCTATTACGTCGAGTTCAGCTACCGGCTCGACACCAAGCAGCTGCCGAGCCCGATGCAGTTCGGCCTCGGCGGGCCGGGCGGCGACTGGTCGGTGGGCGTGGTGCACTCGCTCAAGCTCGATCCCCTGCCATGAAGGCATCCACACGCTGGGGCTGGATCATCGCGCTGGTGGCGGGCACCGGCGCGACGCTGGTGCTGGCCTTCGTGCTGTCCTTCAGCACCCAGGGCGGCAGCTTCTACGAGCGGCACTTCGTCTGGCTGTTCTGGCTCAACGTCGCGGTGGCGGTGCTGCTGACGGTGGTCATCGCCATCGTCGGTCTGCGCCTGGTGGTGCGCATGCGGCGGGGCAAGTTCGGCAGCCGGCTGCTCATCAAGCTGGCGGGCATCTTCGCGCTCGTCGGGCTGCTGCCGGGTTTGGTGATCTACACCGTGTCCTACCAGTTCGTCTCGCGCAGCATCGAGGCCTGGTTCGACGTCAAGGTGGCCGGCGCGCTGGACTCCGGCCTGGCGCTGGGCAAGGACACGCTGGCCACGCTGGCCACCGACCTGGAAGGCAAGGCCCGCGTCGCCGCCGAACGTCTGGCCGAAGGGCGCGGCATCGTCGCGCCGCTGGTGCTGGAGAGGCTGCGCGAGCAGATCGGCGCCAGCGCCGTGTCGCTGGTGGCGGCCAACGGGCAGGTGCTGCTCAGCGCCGGCGGCGGCGCCGAGGTCGGCCCGCCCGAGCGGCCGAGCGCGCTGCTGCTGAGGCAGGCACGCGCCGGCGGCAGCGCCAGCGCGGTGGAAAGCCTGGACGACGAAGCGCTGGCCGCCGACCGCGCCGGCCCGCGCGTGCGGGCACTGGCGCGCGTGCCGCGCAGCGATACCGCGCTGGCGCCGGGCGACGAACGCTACATGATGCTGGTGCAACCGGTGCCGCGCGGGCTGGCCGCCAACGCGCTGGCCGTGCAGGCGGCGTACAGCGAATATCAGCAGCGCGCGCTGGCGCGCGACAGCCTGCGCCGCATGTACATCGGCACCCTCACGCTGACGCTGATCCTGGCCGTGTTCGCCGCCGTGCTGCTGGCCCTCCTGCTGGGCAACCAGCTGGCGAAGCCGCTGCTGCTGCTGGCCGACGGCGTGCGCCAGGTGGCGGCCGGCGACCTGACGGCCAAACCGGTGTTCGCCAGCGGCGACGAACTCGGCGGCCTGACGCGCAGCTTTGCCGACATGACGGCGCAGGTGGCCGAGGCGCGTGGCCAGGTGCAGCGCGGCATGCAGCAACTGGAAGGCGCCCGCACGCGGCTGCAGACCATCCTGGACACGCTGACCGCCGGCGTCATCGTGTTCGACCGCGAAGGCCGCATCGACACCGTCAACCCCGGCGCCACGCGCATCCTGCAGCGGCCGCTGTCGGCCTGGCGCGGGCGCCGCCTGTCCGAGCTGCCCGAGCTGCAGACGCTGGCGCAGGGGGTCGAGCAGCGCTTCGAGCTGCTGGCCACCAGCCCCGAGGTCGGCGAGCGCGACCAGTGGCAGGAATCCTTCGACCTCACGCGCGGCGACGGCGTCACGCTGACACTGCTGGTGCGCGGAGCCACGCTGCCTGATGTCAGCCCCCTGGCCGCTGCTGCGCAGCGCCCGCCCCCCGAGGGGGGTCCGGCGCCTTCGGGCGGCCGTGCGGCGCCTGGCGCCCGACTGCTGGTCTTCGACGACATCACCGAGATCGTCTCGGCACAGCGTTCGGCGGCCTGGTCCGAGGTGGCGCGGCGCCTGGCACACGAGATCAAGAACCCGCTGACGCCGATCCAGCTGTCGGCCGAGCGGATGCGCTACAAGCTGGAAGCCAAGCTCGAGGGCGCCGACCAGGCGCTGCTGTTGCGCTCGGTGGCCACCATCGTCAACCAGGTGCAGGCGATGCAGGCGCTGGTCAACGAGTTCCGCGACTACGCGCGGCTGCCGGCGGCGCAGCTGCTGCCGCTGGACCTGAACGCGCTGGCCGCCGAGGTGATGGCGCTGTACGGCCAGGCGCTGGACAACGGCCTGCTGGTGGCCGACCTGGCGCCGCAGCTGCCGCGCATCCTGGGCGACGCGACGCAGCTGCGACAGGTCATCCACAACCTGGTGCAGAACGCGCTGGACGCGGTGGCCGACCGGCCCGACGGCCAGGTCGAGATCAGGACATCGGTGGCACGCGGCGAGCACGGCGAACTGCACGCGGTGCGGCTGACGGTGCTCGACAACGGCCCCGGCTTCGCCGAGAAAGTGCTCAAGCGCGCCTTCGAACCCTACGTCACCACCAAGCCGCGAGGCACCGGCCTGGGCCTGGCGGTGGTGAAGAAGATCGCCGACGAACACAGCGCGCGGCTGCGCGCGGCCAACCTGCACGCCGGCGACCAGACCGACGGCCCGGTGACGGGGGCGCGCGTTTCGCTATCATTTTCCAAGTTTGCCGTCACGCCGGCCGGAACTGCGGGGGGCGCCGACGCCATCCCCGCGCCGGCGCCCGGCGACGCAACACAGGTGCATTAGAGGGCATGGCAACCATTCTGGTAGTCGATGACGAGTTGGGCATCCGCGCCCTGCTCAGCGAGATCCTCACCGACGAGGGACACACCGTCGAACTGGCCGAAGACGCCGCGCAGGCGCGCCTGGTGCGCGAATCGCTGCGCCCGGACCTCGTGCTGCTGGACATCTGGATGCCCGACGTCGACGGCGTGACGCTGCTCAAGGAATGGTCGGCCAGCGGGCAGCTGCAGATGCCGGTGATCATGATGAGCGGGCACGGCACCATCGACACCGCGGTCGAGGCCACGAAGTACGGCGCCAGCGCCTTCCTGGAAAAGCCGATCACGCTGCAGAAGCTGCTGCGCGCGGTGGAGCAGGCGCTCATCAAGCCCGCGCAGCGCCTGGCCATGGGCCTGGCCACGCCCTACGTGCGCAGCGACGCGCCCCACAACGGCGACACGCATGCCGGCGGCGTCCACGGCCAGCCGCTGCTGCCGTCCGTGGCCGAGGGCCCGCGTGCCGAGCAGAGCTTCGACCTCGACCGCCCGCTGCGCGAGGCGCGCGATGCCTTCGAGAAGAGCTACTTCGAGTTCCACCTCGCCAAGGAGGGCGGCTCGATGACGCGCGTGGCCGAGAAGACCGGGCTGGAACGTACGCACCTGTACCGCAAGCTCAAGCAACTGGGCGTGGACCTGACGCGCAACAAGCGCGGCGGCGGCTGAGCGCACCCTGGCTATACTTACGGGCTCACGGCCTGGTAGCTCAGTTGGTAGAGCAGCGGATTGAAAATCCGCGTGTCGGTGGTTCAATTCCGCCCCAGGCCACCAGTCATCTTTCCGAAGCCCGTCCATCGAGATGGGCTTCGTCGCTTCCGGGCTCTGGTCGGTCCGCGGAAACGGCAATCGAGAATCCGCGCCCAACTCCGAGTAGCCCCATGAGCAGCACCGCCCTCGCCGAACTGAACAAGATCGAAGCCAGCCTGTGGGAAGCCGCCGACCAGCTGCGTGCCAACTCCAAGCTGACCAGCACCGAGTACTGCATGCCGGTGCTGGGCGTGATCTTCCTGCGCCACGCCAGCAACCGCTACGACGACGCGCTGGCCGCCATCCAGGCCGACCAGGAAGCCGGCCGCAGCCCGAAGCGCAAGCTGGTGGCGGCCGACTTCAAGCGCCGCCGGGCGCTGATGCTGCCGCCCCAGGCGCACTACAGGCACTTGATGGACGTGGCCAGCAGCCCGAACATCGGCAAGGCCCTGGTGGGGGCCATGCACGCCATCGAGGCCGACTTCGAGCCGCTGCTGAACCAGTTGCCCAAGGAGTACGACCAGTTCGACGCCCGCCTGCTGGAAGACCTGTTGCGCGCCTTCGACACCGCGGCGCTTCGACGCGCCTCGGGCGACGTGTTCGGCCGCATCTACGAATACTTTCTGATGAAGTTCGCGATGCAGGGCGCGCAGGACAACGGCGAGTTCTTCACGCCGCCTTCGCTGGTGCAGATGATCGTCAACTTGATCGAGCCCGACCACGGCGTGGTGGCCGACCTGGCCTGCGGTTCGGGCGGCATGTTCGTGCAGAGCAGCCACTTCATCGAGCACGAGGGGCTGGACACGATGAAGCGTGTCACCTTCTACGGCCAGGAGAAGACGCCGTCCACCATCCGGCTGGCGAAGATGAACCTGGCCGTGCACGGACTGGAAGGCGACATCCGCGCCGCCAACACCTTCTACGAAGACGAGCACCGACTGCCCGACAGCAAGCCGTTGTGGGGCCACTGCGACTTCATGATGGCCAACCCGCCCTTCAACGTCGACATGGTGGATGCCACCCGCGTGAAGGACGACCGCCGCCTGCCCTTCGGCCTGCCGGGCGTGAACAAGGCCGGCAAGGTGGGCAACGCCAACTACCTGTGGATCAGCTACTTCCACAGCTACCTTTCGCCGACCGGCCGCGCCGGCTTCGTGATGTCGTCGCAGGCCAGCAGCGCCGGCCATGGCGAAGCCGAGGTGCGGCGCAAGCCGGTGCAGACTGGCGCCGTGGACGTGATGGTGGCCATCCGCCCCAACTTCTTCTACACGCGCACCGTGCCATGTGAGCTGTGGTTCTACGACCGCGGCAAGCCGGCGGAGCGGCGCGATACCGTGCTGATGCTCGACGCGCGCCAGGTGTTCCGCAAGGTCACGCGCAAGATCTACGACTTCAGCCCCGAGCAACTGGCCGACCTGACGGCGGTGGTCTGGCTGTACCGCGGGCAGCATGAGCGGTTCGAGGCGCTGGTGGCACAGCACCTGGGCCACGCAGTGCAGGTGGCTCAAGCCTGTTGGCGCGATGAAGAAGCAGCGCCCGCCTGTGAACCGCTGGAAGACTTCGCTCGCGCCTGGCAGGCGCTGCGCACGCTGATGCGACCCTACGTGGCGCTGCTGCCCGCCGACGGTGAACATTCGGCGGTGTTGGCCGACTGCACGGCGGCCAGCACCGATCCGCTGGCGCCCATCGAGAGCCTGCGCCAGGCCACCGACGAGCTGGTAGCGCAGCACGCGAAAGCCGCGCCCAGCATCGCGGGCAGCACCACCTTCCACCGCGACAGTCTGCTGAGCTTTGCCGACCAGGTCCGCGCGCTGTCGATCCAGCTGGACCACGCCACCCGGGCCACGCTGCGCCTGCTGGACCTGGCCGAGAAGCAACTCGCGGCGCAGGCCGACGCCGCCTGGCCCACGCGCGAGATCGGCCGCGCCCGGAAGGCGCTGGAGGCGGCACGCGGCGTGGCGGTCGAACACCTGAAGTGGGTGCGGCACTTCCAGCGGCATGCGGCCTGGCTGATCGAGCGCTTCCCGGAGGCCCGCTATCGCGATGTGCAGGGGCTGTGCAAGGCGGTCACGCGGGCCGAGATCGAAGCAGCGGACTGGAGCTTGACGCCGGGGCGGTATGTGGGGGTAGCGGCTGTCGTAGAAGAAGAGGACTTCGACTTCATCGAGGCCATGCGATCGATTCGTTCCGAGTTGGCAGCGCTCGACAACGACGCCACTCGGCTGGCCGTGGCCATTCAGTCGAAGCTGATGGAGATCGCAGCTTGAGGTTCAAAGAGGACACGTTCGGGTCGCTCTATGCCGAGCCCGTGCGTAACGGCCTTACGCGCCCGACAGCGGTCCGCGGGGAGGGCTATCCCATGGTCAACATGGGTGAACTCTTTGCCTATGACCACATAGCAGATCAGCCGATGGAGCGCGTTCAGCTCAATCACCGCGAGCTTCAGGTCGCCACGTTGGAGCCCGGAGATCTGCTGTTCGCTCGGTCATCGCTCACGCCGGAAGGTGTGGGCAAGTGCTCAATCGTGGCGTCACTGCCCGAGGTAACAACCTTCGAGTCGCACCTGATTCGAGCGCGGCTGGACAGAAGCCGCGCCGACTCACGCTTCTACTTCTACTTCTTCCATTCGTACTACGGCAGAGCCGCTGTGCAATCGATCGCCAAGCAAGTGGGTGCGGCGGGACTGCCCGGCAGCAAGCTGGCCGGGCTGTTGGTTCCCCGTCCTGCTGCCACCGAGCAAGCACGCATAGCGGACGTACTGGCGGCCTACGACGACCTGATCGACAACAACCGCCGCCGCATCAAGCTGCTGGAAGACTCGGTGCGGCTGCTGTTCGACGAGTGGTTCGCGCGGCGGCAGCTACCACCAAGCCTGGAGTCGAGACATGACGAGCAGCCGCTTCACCTTGCCGTGGCCGATCTGTGCATCGAAGTGAAGACTCAGGTGCTGCCAGAGGCCATAGACGGCGATACGCCCTACATTGGCCTGGAGCACATGCCCCGGCGCTCCATCACCCTGTCTGACTGGGGCTCGGCCACTGACGTGACCAGTGCCAAGCTTCGTTACGCAGAGGGCGACGTCATCTTCGGGAAGATCCGGCCGTACTTTCACAAAGTGGGCATCGCACTCACCGACGGCGTTTGTTCGTCGGATGCCATCGTGATGCGTCCGCGGGCGGAGAGCTGGCGACCCTTGCTCTTGGGCTTGGTGTCCAGCGATGCGTTCATTGCAGCCACGGCTCAGGGGATGAAGGAGGGCTCGAAGATGCCACGCGCCGACTGGAAGCAGATGAGGGCCTACTCGGTGTGCGTGCCGAACGCGCGGGTCCTGGGTGCTTTCAACGGTGTCGTCGAGCCCGTCCTCCAGCAAGTGAAGACACTTTCGCTGCAGGCGCGCGCGCTCCGCACCGCCCGCGACCTGCTCCTGCCCCGCCTGATGAGCGGCGAACTCACCGTTTGCCGGCCGTCCAGCTATGCCTGCCATGCCCCCGCTGCCCGCTGACCGCCGCATCGACCGCAGCAAGATCGATGACTACCTGTTGCACCCGGTGAAGGGCCGCGGCAAGGCAGCGTTCTTCCAGGCTTATGGGTTCGCGCCGGAACGCTGGCATGAGCTCCGCGACGCCTTGCTGGCACAGGCAGCCGCAGGGGCGGTGCTGGAGGTGGTTGTTTCGCCGTATGGCAACCGCTACATTGTTCGTGGCACCCTTGGCACGCCCAGCAGGCGTGAGCCCCAGCCGATGGTCTGCACGGTGTGGCAGGCCGACACGGGGGTCGAAGGTGTCCGACTGATCACGGCTTACCCTGACTAGCCCAACCAGGAGACGAGATGTATCAGGAACACGATCAGGTGGTGCTGGCCTGCCCTCTGCCCGCGCTGGGGCTGGAGCCTGGTGACGTGGGCGTGGTCGTCCATGTGCACCCGGCGGGTGCCGCGTTCGTCGTCGAGTTCATGAGCCTCGACGGCCGAACCATCGGCGTCGAAACCCTGCAGGCCAGCCAACTTCGGCCGGTATCGGCCAGCGCGGTGCCGCACGAGCGTCTGCGCGCTGCGGCTTGATCTTGCGCGCTGCGCTGGTGGCGCTATCGGCTGGGCTCTAAAGGCCAGGCGGCGGCCGAATCGACGGCCGGGCGGTGATGAGGCTCATGGCCCATCGATGCAAGTGGTTGATTCCTTTGGGGAAAGTAAAGGACACTCGCCGGCGTATGTCCGTGAACCGCTGTTCGGCTGTCCTTTAGCCTGCAGCCTTGCCAGTCGATCCGAAGGGGCGCGGCATGTGGCTTGATCAACCAGAGCAGGGAGCAGCGATGTCAGGCAAGGGCAGCTCGCGCGGAGACCTCACCGCCGGCGACACGGGCACACAGGTGGTGACTGGCGCGGCGCCGCGCCGTTCGCACTGACCACGCGCAACCATGGCCTACACCGACATCAACAACGAAGACCGTCTGGTGCAGGCCACCTTTGCCGAGCACCTGGAACATACGCTGGGCTGGGAGAGCATCTACGCCTGGAACCACGAGACCTTCGGCGCCGACGGCACCCTGGGCCGCAAGGACACGCGCGACGTGGTGCTGGTGCGCGACCTGCGCGCGGCGCTGGTCAGGCTGAACCCCGAACTGCCGGCCGCCGCCATCGACGACGCGGTGGCGGCATTGACGCTGCACGACCCGACACGCTCGCTGGTGCAGCACAACCGGGGCTTCCATGCCCTGCTGCGCGACGGTGTGCCGGTGCGCTGGCGTGACGGTGCCGGGCAGATGCGCCAGACACAGGCCCGGGTGATCGACTTCCGCGACCCGTTGAACAACCGCTTCCTGGCGGTGCGCGAGTTGAAGATCACCGGCCTGCGCACGCCCAGCTACAACCGCCGCGCCGACCTGGTGTGTTTCGTCAACGGGCTGCCGCTGGTGTTCATCGAGCTAAAGGCGGTGTACGTGAACGTGCGCGCCGCCTACGAGGGCAACCTGAAGGACTACCTGGACGAGAACGTCATCGCCCACGCCTTCCACCACAACGCCTTCATCGTGGTGAGCAACGGCCACGCCGCGCGCTACGGCTCGGTGACCAGCGGCTGGGACCACTACGCCGAGTGGAAGCGGCTGGAAGAGACCGACAAGGGCAGCGTGGCGGCCGAGGTGCTGCTGAACGGCATGCTGGCGCGCAGCCGGCTGCTGGACCTGCTGGAGAACTTCATCGTCTTCGACGAGAGCCGGGCCGGCGCCGTGCGCAAGGTGGTGGCGCGCAATCACCAGGTGATGGGTGTCAACCGCGCCGTGGCGGCCGTGGTGCGGCAAGAGGAGCTGAAGGCGCAGTTCCCGCCCGGCGAGCGGCTGCGGCACCGCGTGGTGACGATCCCGCTGGCCGAGCCCAGCGCAGTCGATGCCGAGACGATGGGTGAGGCTGCCAATGCATCGTCGCTGGCGGTGGTGCACGCCGCCGAAGGTGCGGCGCCGGGCCGGGCGCCGAGAGAGATCACGCTCATCGAGCGGGTGCACCCCGACCTGGGCCGCCTGGGCGTGGTGTGGCACACGCAGGCAGCGGCAAGTCCTACTCGATGCTGTTCTTCGCCGAGAAGGTGCGGCGCACGGTGCCGGGCAATTTCACCTTCCTGCTGATGACCGACCGCAACGATCTGGACAGCCAGATCTACAAGACCTTCGTCGGCTGCGGTGTGGTGCCGCCCGCCACGCCGCGGGCCGAGTCGGGTGAAGCGCTGCGCCACCTGCTCAAGCAGAACCAGCGCTATGTGTTCAGCCTGATCCACAAGTTCAACCAGGACGTGGCGCCGGACGCGCCATACAGCGAGCGCGACGACATCATCGTGATCTCCGACGAGGCCCACCGCACGCAGGCCGGCCGGCTGGCGCGCAACATGCGCATCGCGCTGCCCAACGCAGCCTTCATCGGCTTCACCGGCACGCCGCTGTTCAAGAACGACCACCTCACCAAGCGCATCTTCGGCGGCTATGTCTCGCGCTACGACTTCAAGCGGTCGGAAGAAGACGGTGCCACCGTGCGCCTGGTCTACGAGAACCGCGGCGAGAAGCTGGGCGTGGCGCGCAAGGACCTGAACGAGAAGATCGCGGCCGCCATCGAGAAAGCCGAGCTCGACGCCGACCAGCAGGCCAAGCTGCAGAGACTGCTGGGCCAAGATTACGAGGTCATCACCGCCGACGACCGGCTGCTGAAGATCGCCCAGGACTTCGTCGAGCACTGCGCTGCGCGATGGGAGGCGGGCAAGGCGATGCTGGTCTGCATCGACAAGGCGACCTGCGCGCGCATGCTGGCGATGATCAAGCCGCTGTGGCTGGTGAAGGCGGCGGCGGTACGCCGGGCGGCCGGCGACAAGCGGGCCGAGATCGTTGCCGCCAGTGACGCTGACGAGCGCCAGCAACTGCACGCCCAGCGCGACCGTCTTCTGGCCCAGGCGCAGTGGCTGGACGAGACCATCCTGGGGCTGATCGTCAGCGAGGCGCAGGGCGAGGTGGCCGAGTTCAAGCAGTGGGGCTTCGACATCATCCCGCACCGTGCGCTGATGAAGCAGGGCTTCGAGACGCCCGACGGCAAACGGGTGGATGTGGAGACCGCCTACAAGGACCCGAAGCACCCCTTCCGCGTGGCGGTGGTGTGCGCCATGTGGCTGACCGGCTTCGACGTGGAGTGCCTGTCGACGCTGTACATCGACAAACCGATGAAGGCACACACGCTGATGCAGGCCATCGCGCGCGCCAACCGGCGCTTCCCGGGCAAGGACTTCGGCCTGGTAGTGGACTACAACGGCATGCTGGCCGCGCTAAGAGCTGCCCTGGCGCAGTACGCCCTGGGCGACGACGCCACCGGGTCGCCAGAGATCGTGGCGCCGCTGCAGGAGCGGGTGGCAGCGCTGGACGATGCCATCGCCGAGGCCGAGTTGTTCCTGCGAGTACGCGGATTCGAACCGAACCGACTGATCGGTGCCAAGGGCTGTGTGCGCATCGCGGCGCTGGCCGACGCCGTGGAAGCCATCAACGCGCCCGTGCCCCCAGCTGGCACCGCTATGCCGACAACGCCTGCTTCGGGCGACCAGCCTGCCGGCGCCGACCACTCCCGCCAGCGCTTCGAGATCCTGGCCCGGGCAATCTTCCTGCGGTTCAAGGCGCTGGTGACCGAGCCGACCGTGCACCTGTATGCAGAGCGGCACGACAACATCGAGGCGATCTACAAGAAGCTCAGCGAAAAGCGCGATGACGCCGACATCTCCAACTTGCTGAAGGCCCTGCACCGCATCGTCAACGAGGCGATCAAGGCCGACGCCCCTGGCGCCGACCAGGCTCAGGGCCTGACAGTGGACCTGTCGCGCATCGACCTGGAGAAGCTGCGCGACGAGTTCGCCAAGAAGGTGAAACACAAGGCCACGGCGATCGAGGACATCCGGGCCCTGATCGAGCGCAAGCTGGCGCTGCTGCTGGCCCAGAACCCGACGCGGATGAACTACGAGATCAAGTACCGCGAGATCGTGGCTGCCTACAACCTCGACAAGGACCGGGCGACGATCGAAGAGATCTTCGCGAAGCTGATGGCACTGTCCAGGAGCATGGACGACGAGCAACGCCGCGCCGCACGCGAGGGCCTGAGCGAGAGCGAGCTGGCCATCTTCGACCTGATGCAGAAGACCACCCTGGCCGCCACCGAGCGGGAGCGCATCAAGCAATCGAGCAGGGAACTGCTGGCCGAGATGCTGCGCATCATCGCGCTGCTGGACCAGTGGACCGAGAAGGAACAGACACGGGCCGAAGTGGAAACCGTCATTCTTGATCGAGTCTTTCTGCTGCCGGAGCCGCCCTACACACCCGACGACAAAGACGCCATGGCGAAGATGCTGTACGAGCATGTATGGCAGCAGAGCATGGGGGGCAGGTTTGGTGGCGACGCGATCAGTGCGGGGTAGTCCCAGCCTCAACTCTTGGCTGCTTTGTTTGCTGGCTCGCCCCATGAACTATGTTGGGGGCAAGTTCCCCGATGCGCCTCCCGGCGCGAGGCAAAGCAACGTGCCGGCTAGCTCTGCCCTTTACCTCAAGAAACCGCTGGACATTTTCAATGCCATCTTCTATCGTCGTGGATGGATGCACAGAACGAGATCAAGCGGACCTTAAAGCAGGACGTGTCGATAGAAGCGGTTCAACAGCTCCTGGCAGACAAGGAGTACGAGACTCGGGCTTCGTTTGCAGATTCGGTCTGTCGGCATTTCGGTTTCCTTGATGCGCGCAATCGCCCGCAAAGAGCGGGCTGCGTCAAGGCGTTGAGGCAACTGGAGCAAGGCGGGCACATTGTGCTGCCAGCCGCTGTGCATCGCGGCGGCACCGTCAAGAGCCCGCGGCGTCTGGATCAAGCGGTGCCTGCTGCGATCGATGTCCCTGCGCAGGCTGGCGATGTTCGCGCCCTGACGCTGATCATCGTCGACAGGCTCGATTTGATGCGTGTGTGGAACGAGTTGATGCTGCGTGAGCACCCGCAGGGCGCCGGGCCGCTGGTGGGCGCGCAGATGCGCTACCTGATCGGCTCCGAGCACGGCTGGCTGGGCGGCTTTGGCTTCGGCGCTGCGGCACTGCACATGGCCGACCGTGATCAGTGGATAGGCTGGAGTCCAGACCTGCGTCGCCAGCAGATGCATCGCGTGGTGGGGATGAGCCGCTTCCTGATCCGCACTTCAGTGGATTGTCAGAACCTGGCCTCCATGGTGCAGGGCATGGTGTTGCGCCGCCTGGGCGCCGACTACGAGGCTCAGTACGGCTACCGTCCCTGGTTGGTGGAGAGCTTCGTCGACACGGCGCACTTCATCGGCACCAGCTACAGGGCCGCGAACTGGCTGCTCATCGGCAAGACGCAGGGCCGCGGCCGACAAGACCGTGATCACGCACATGCCAAGACGGTCAAATCCATCTACGTCTATGCGCTGCAGGCGGATTGGCGCGCCCGCATGGGCGTTGCCGAGCCGGTGCCATTGGCCGCGCTCGACGTGGCCGAAGGCCTGGAGGGCGACGAGTGGGCGGCCCATGAATTTGGCGGTGCGGATCTGGGAGACAAGCGCACCAACGAACGTCTGGTCGAGTTCGCCGGGACGCTGGCGGCGATGCCCGGTCGCGCGTTCTGTGCTGCGGCTCAAGGAGACAAGCCGGCCATCAAGTCGTACTACCGGATGATCGAGCAAGCCGATGACTCGCAGCTCACCATGGCGGCGATACTGGCGCCGCATCAGCAGCGCACGGTGCAGCGGATGAAGGCGCAGTCGACCGTGCTGTGCATCCAGGATGGCACCGACTTGAACTACTCCTCACTGGTGCAATGCGACGGGCTGGGCGTCATCGGCAGCAACCAGACGGGCGCTCAAAGCGGGGGCTTGCACCTGCATTCGACGCTGGTGGTGACGACCCAGGGCCTGCCGCTGGGGGTGCTGGGAGCGCAATGTTCGGCGCCCCAGCCCAGAGCCAAGGATGACACCCGCCCCACGTCGGCCATACCGATCCAAGAGAAGAAGACCTTCGCCTGGATCGAAGGCCTTCGCCAGTGCAACGGGGTCGCAGCCGAGCTGCCCGACACGCGCCAGGTGCTCGTGATGGATCGCGAGGCGGACTTCTACGAGTTATTCGACGAGCAACGACGAAGTCGCCGTGTGGAACTGCTGGTGCGCGCAAAGCACGACCGTGCCACCGGGGAGGAACTCAGGCTCTTCGATTCCGTTCGACAAAGCCCGGTGAAAGGTCAACTCCAGATCCCTGTCCCCCGCCAAAGCTCGCGCGCGAAGAAAAGCAAGCAAAAGGCGCGCGCCGGGCACAAGCAGCGCACGGCGCACGTCGAGTTGCGCTGGCGGGAACTCGAGTTCGGGCCGCCGTCCAAAAGCTCGGACAAGAAGGCCCTCACGCTGCGCGTGGTGCACGTCCTTGAAACGTCGCCGCCGCTGGACGCCGAGCCCGTCGAGTGGTTCTTGTTGACGACCTGCGAGATCGCCACCACGGAGCAAGCCCAGGACTGTCTGCGTTGGTACTGCCTGCGTTGGCGCATCGAAGACTGGCATCGCGTACTGAAAAGCGGTTGCCGCATCGAGGCTCTGCAACACAAGACTGCCGAACGACTCAAACGCGCCATCGCCATCAATCTCGTGATTGCCTGGCGAATCATGCTGATGACGCTGCTGGGGCGAACGGTCCCCGATCTCCCCGCTGAGCTGTTGTTCTCGGACTTAGAGATCGAAGTGCTGCAGGCGTACGCAAAAAAAAACGAATCGACAAGCCGACTCGGCTGGGCGATGCCGTACGCCTCGTAGCCCGACTCGGCGGCTATATCGGGCGCGCAAA